>CANRCS010000001.1 GCA_947629195.1 uncultured Bacilli bacterium
TTCACATCATTTTTAACCTTATAATTTTATAACATTTTACTTTGCCATTTTTCTAACATTTTATCTTGACATTTATACTTCCCTAAAAAGTCATAAATATATACAAAAATTTTAAAAATTCTTGCAAATAAAAATAGTTGTATGCTATACTTATCTTATAAATATATAATAATTTGGAGCTGATAAGAATGAATAAAAAAATTTTTATAGTCAGTATTATAGTTATGATGATATTTATACCAATAAAAATCTATGCAGATACTTGTTCTGCTGATATTCAAAATGAATACTATAACAAAATAAATAATATTAAATATAGTATTGATTATGTAGAAAATAATGATTATAACATTACATTTTATAATATACCAGAGAATATACAGATATATAATGATTATGGAATATTAGTAAATAAAAACTCTGAAAGTGAAATAACATCCAGTTCATACGAAGGTGGGAAAAATTATACTTTTAATTTTTATATACAAAATTTATCATGTGATATGAGTATAAAGTTTCAAAAGAATATTTATATTACAAAATATAATTTATATTCAGAAAGAGAAGAATGTAAATTAGAAGAAAATGCAGATTTTAAACTATGTAATCCAGAGTATCAGGGAACAATTACAGATGAATCATTTGAAAGAGAATTAAATAAATATACGGATGAGCTAAATAAAGATGTAGAAGAAGAGCCAGTAGAGGTTAGCGAAAATAATAATAATAATTATTATTTATACTATATAATAGGTGGTATATCATTAATTTTAATAATAATGGTAATCATTATTATTAGTAAAAGTAGGAAGAAGGCAAAAAGATTAATATGAGAGAAAAAAAGATTAAATATTCTTTTGTTATCGGAGCAATAGCGGTTTCGTTTTTGCTTGGAATTAAAAATATATATGCAGGATACGCTGGCGATACAAACAGAACAGAAAAAGTCGAAGAATTTTCATGTTATAAAGGTCAAACTTCAGGATGTAGCAAAAAAAATGGTTACGATGGCGGTGCAGATAACATAATATATTCTGTAGGAACTAGCAATGATCCAGCAATTAATGATTTTTATAGAAACCCAAGCAATGCTTATGACGAAAATATAGTACAATGTCAAGATGAAAGTACGCCAACAATAGAAGGTATGTATTCTTGTATAGAATCATCTCTTCATGATGGTGTGGCAAGTAAAAATAGAAATTTCAACAAAGTATATGGAGATAAAGCAATTGTGGTTGCAGCAGAAAAAAGAATATATTTTTACGATGCTGGTAGAGTAGATGTATGGGGATATGGTGATACAAATTCGACACCTACATTTGGCGCTACAAACTACTATGCTAATAACTTTGGTGGTCAGTTTGCTACTAATGGTAATAATGTGTTTACATTTCCTGGAATGTATCTTAAATATAAGGTTAATAATCCTAAAATACCATCTGAAGTTAAAAATACATTAGCTAGATATATTAAAAAGGATGCAAGTGCAACATTAAGTGATGAAGAAGTATCTAACTATGGCTTAAAACTAGTATCAGTAAGTGAAATAAATGATTATGGAAGTGCTCCAGCAAAGGAAGCTTTCGGCGGATCAGATGATAGCACAGTAGATTTTTGGACAAAATGGCAAGTTGATCCGAGTAAACTAACTATAAAAGAAACTGAAACTGGCAAAGCGAATATGAACTATGAAGTTACAATCGACTCTCTTACAACAGCAGGAGGGCCAAAATCTAAAATTGAGGGACATGAGGATATAAGGCTTGGTTATTGGTCTTCAATAAGACCTGCATTTTCTAAGTATAATATTGGGGAAACTCCAAGTAGTGAAATAGTATATCATTATTGGGTACCATATTTAGCGATATTTGAGTTTGAACCTCCTCATACTATAGACTGCAATAATGCAGATGATGCCTATGCATATCCTAACACATGTTGTTGGGAATTTCCTGAAACATGTTGTACCAGTGCGGGTAACGCAGAAAAAAATGTACCATCTATAAAAGAAGTATATGATAATTCAAATGAGGAAGTGAAAAAGAAAATAGAAAATACATGTTGTACTAATGAACCAACAATAAAATTTAATACTTATACTCTTCCAACTTTTAATTCGTTAGATAAAAAAGAAGAATTTTTAGATAATTTCCCAGGTAAAATATGTCCAGCGTGTAGTTGGACCCCTAATTCTGACAGATATTGTTGCAATGAACCTCCATATAAAGGTAGCTCTTATTGCCCTTCTGATGAAGAAACTGATAAATATTGTGAAGATAATGATTATTTTAATAAACATAAAGATATTTGTTGTCAAAAGGATAAGTATAAAAATGATACTACTAAATGTCCGCGTCCTTCTGACTCATGTGATGATGAAGAATTTTTTAACAATAATAAAACAATGTGTTGCCAACAGGATAAATATAAAAATGATACTACTAAATGTCCAGTTCCTACTGAATCATGTGATGATAATAAATTTTTTGAGACCAACAAAAATATATGTTGTAAGCTAGAAAAATATGTTAATGATGCTAGATGTATCTCTAAAACAAATGCTTGTACTGATGAAACATACTTTGAGGGACATAAAAGTACTTGTTGTAGTGATTTTAGTAAAGATCCGAATTCTAGTTTATGGAAAACAAATGCTTGGCAATGTTGTAATGAAGAAGATATTACGAATGAAGCAAAAGCAACATGTGATATTCCTTACGTAGAACCTAAAAATCAATCATGTGATAAAGATAATAGCTTTGATTTAAAAACAACCATTAATGGCAAAAATAGTTTTACAGAAACATTATCAATATCAGCGGTTGATCCATATAAAAATGGCAGCGATAATGCTAAACCGAAAGTTTCTGCAGGTCAAGGGTTTAAATATGATATACATGTAAAAGATAAAATAGTACTAGATAGCAATTCTACTTATCCTAAAGGTACTGCTAATATGAATTGTAATTCTGTTTCATCTGCTTTTGAAACATATAATAAATCAATAGAAGATGCTCTTAAAAAGATTAAAGCTGATGCAATTAGAAAACAAATAATATATTTTAAAGAAGATGGTTCAACTGAAAGTAATTATAAATTTAAGTATGTTTATAGAGAAGCAGGCAAAGAAAATGAATTAATAGATTCTATAAATTCCAAAAAAGTAAATGTAAAGAAAGAAAATACAAGTGTTGCTTGTATAGATTATTATTATAATCCGTATTCTGGTATAAATGTTCCTTACAATTCGTCGACTAATGTTACAATATATAAACCTGAAATAACAATTGATATTGATTATGATATGACTTTGCCAACATATTATATATCAAATAATTCCAATATTAATGATGAAACAGAACATACCATTTCGGATAAAAATAGTCCACTTTATATAAATGGAGGAAATCAGTTTTATACTAATGTTTATGATAAAACTCTTAAAAATGGTGAAAATGCTAGAGGTACATATTGGAAAGGATTTAGTATACAGGTTGAAAATGGTGGTATTACAGTTGATAATGAGGGCGATGAGACAGGAAGACTTAAAACAACAGATAGTAATAAATATACATGTTCCTATAGAATTTCAAAATGTTTAACAGAAGGATCTTGTCCAAAAGATGACAATAATACTCGCTTTCCATCAAGCTCTGTTAGTGATGCTAAAGAAGATTATTATTCAAGGCCTATATCGTTAACTACACCGTTCCCAAATTTAAGAGAATCTGGTCCTAACTGGAATGGAACAGCTAAGAATGGTACATTTGATTTACCTACTACATATATTACAAGTGGTACACCAACAAATCCAAAAGGAGATAAAGTGTATTCAAAAGCAATGTATTCAATTAAATTAACACCAGAACTTATAAATAATATAAAAAAATATAATAATTCACAAAATGACCATGGTGGATATCTTGATTGGGAAATGACATCGTATGATGATTATAAGAGAACGAGCAAGTTTTTAAGCTGTTTAAACGGTACTACTTCGGATTGTACTACAAACATGAGAAGTGCTGGTTTAAATGCTAAAAAAACATTAAATATAACATTAAGCGATGAAGCAAGAAAAAATAAAATTGGAGAATTTTAAGTAGAGGTGATTAGATGCAGACATCATTTTGGGGATATTTTATAATAGTAACTGGTATAGTTGGAATAAGCATTTTACTTTTATTTCAAGATATAACAAATACTGATGAACAAAATTATTATTTAATAAAAGAAATTACCGAATCATCAATGATTGATTCTATCGATATAGCATATTATAGAAAAGAAGGCGGACTAGCTATTGATAAAGAAAAGTTTGTAGAGACTTTTATAAGACGATTTTCTGAAAGTGCTTCTATGATGAGATCATACGACGTAAAATTTCATGATATTGTTGAAATGCCACCAAAAGTTAGCTTAAGCGTTGGTTCTAAAAGTCAGATATTTAACTTTACTGGTGATGATTTTGATATATATAATAAATTAGATACTATTTTAGAAACAGAACATATTGAAAATAAATTTGCTACTAGTTAAATAGATTCTTTATAGATAAGAATCTATTTTAACTATATTCTAATACGATTATTTATGGTTAAAATAAAATTAAAAAATTTAAAAAAAATATCGTATTATTAAAATAAATGTGATATAATGACTGTATTATGATAGGGAGGATATATTATGAATAATTTTGCTGGTTCATTAAAAAAAATAATAACAAATAGAAATACAGTAACAATTATAGGGACTTTGGTTGGAATATTAATACTTTATTTTGGATATACGTGGAGAATCAATCAACAAGTTGATACTGTTAGTGTTCTTGTTGCTAATCAAAATATACAACCTAGAACAAAAATAACAGAAGACATGGTTGAAACAGTTGAAATTGCAAGAGTTATGTATGATAAAATGATGGATTCAAACAGTAATGCAGCTGTCTTAAGAACTTCAACAGAATTAAAAACTGCATTTGTTGATGGTGCGTATTCAAATATTAATGCACTTATTCCAAAAGGAAGCGTTTTAATCAAGAATACAAATGTTGTTGATTATAATAAAATACCATCTTCTGTATTAACAAAAATTGAAGAAGGACAAATACCATATGCATTTTCAATTAACTATTCTGATACATATGGTAATGCCATAATGGATGGTATGTATGTTAATATATATATGAGAGCAACATCTGATGATGGTAAAACAATGTTTGGAAAATTTTTAGGAGATGTTAAAGTATTAGCAGTATTAGACTCTAGTGGTAGAGATGTATTTGAAAACACTGAAGAAAGCAGAACACCATCAACATTTATATTTAGCGTTGATGAAGAATATCACTTATTACTTAGAAAAGCAAAATATCTAGGTATAGAATTAGTTCCTGTACCAGTAACAGAATCAGTTACTGATGCTGATTATAAAGGTGATATTCAAATAACAAGTTCATATTTAAAAGATTATATTGAACAAAAAACTGTAAATGTTCCAGAAGATCAATTACCTGAAACAACTGATAAAGATAAAAATACATCTAGTAGTAAATCAAACAGTTCATCATCTAAAAATAGTACTACAAAAAATAATAGTACAACTAATAATGGTGAATAAAAATGGATGATAATGTATTTGAACATATAGATTTTGGACCATTACAAACTTATTTAGATGATGACGATATAACTGACGTTTCTTATAGTAATGGTGGACAATTATGGTTAAAGTCATTAACAAAAGGTGTTTATAGAGTTGAAAATACAGAAGTAAACAATGCGCTTATTGAAAAATTAGCTTTTCAATGTGCGAATGCAATGGGTAAAACATTTAATATGGCAGAACCATTTCTTGATGCTGAAGGTACCGAATTACGTCTTAATTTCATTCATGATTCAATTGCAAAGAATGGAATTGCAGTAGTTTTAAGAAAGACACCAGCAAAAATAAGACTTAATAAAGATAAACTCATGAAGGAAAATTATGTAACTATGGACGTACATGACTTTCTTATTGAATGTGTACACGGACATTGTAACATAATCGTAAGTGGTGAAACTGGTTCAGGTAAAACAGAATTTATTAAATATCTTGCATCTCATACATATGAAAATGAAAAAATAATCACAATAGAAGATACCCTAGAACTTCACTTAGATAGAATATTCCCCCATAGAGATATTGTAGCAATGAAAACAAATAACATAGCATCATATTCAGATGTTCTTGTTACATGTATGAGACAAAATCCAAAATGGATATTACTATCGGAAGTCAGAAGTGCAGAAGCTGTTATGGCAGTAAGAAACTCTATTTCTTCTGGACATAATATCTTATCAACAATTCACTCTGATAAAGCAGAATCAATTCCAAGTCGTATGTTCAGCTTACTGGAATCTAACCAAGATATCGAACAATTTTTAATTTCAATACACAGATACGTACAATTAGGTATACATATTAGAGGATATTTTTCTAAACAATATAATAGATTTCAAAGAGAAATAGTAGAAGTTACAGAGTTTTTTGTTACAGAAGATAATAAACCAGGACATCATACTATTTATAAAAAAACATCTGATGGTAGAATTTTTAGAAGTAATCCTACAAAATATCTAATTAACTATTTAGATATCCAAGGTATTACATTACCAGATTCTGTAATGGTAAAAGAACAAGAAGATGAAGAAGAAATAATAATGTAAAGTAGGTGATTTTGTGGATATACTAATATTTGGAGCCATTGCATTTATAGCAGTATTCATAATAACATATAGAGCAAAAAAAGGTGAAAAACTATATAAATATGTAACAACTCAATTAAATGTAGTCTATGAAAAAATTGCTCCTTATTCTTACAAAGAAATACGTAAAAAGGTAAAAGATTTAAAAGCTGATTTTACGCCAAGACAGTATCTTACACAAGTTATTTTATTTGCAGGTATTGCAGGTGGAATCACGTATTTATATTTTTATAGCATTATATGGTCTATAATATACGCAATTGTAGCCGTATGTTTTATTCCATATCTTACTTATATGAGATATAAAAGGGTGTATAGTGAATTTCTATTTGAGCAAGTTCAAGTATACGCTACTAATACTATAATGGAATACCAAACAACTAAATCATTTGTTAAAGCACTTGAAGGTGTAGCTGACTCTGGGGTTTTAGAAGAACCTATGCTCAGTGATGTTAGAACTATGATTAAGATGTCATATGATGCAGGACAAATTGATGATTCAATAAAATTTATGAATGAAAAATATCCATATCATATAGTTAAAAATATGCATCAATTATTTTTACAAGTAACTAAAGAAGGTGCTCATGATATAACTGGATCACTTGATAATATGTCTCTTGATATAGACACCTTAGTTGAAGGAGTTTATCGTGATAGACTAGATAGACAACAATTTCATAAACAATTTATTACATATGGATTAATGTTATTTTTGCTTGTCGCCATTATCCAATTATTACTAGGTGTTGATTCATATCTTGAGATGATAAAAGTATGGTATGTACAAGTAGTATTACACGGTATTTTACTATTTAATAGTTTCTTTTTACTAAATGGTGAAAAATATTATAATGAGAATGTAGGTGCTGAATAATGTGGGAAATAGTTATTGTTGCAGTAATAATATTTGTTATATTATTCATAAACGGATCAGTTGATACTAATCAATTTTTTAAAGATAATGAAGCATATGTAAAACTATTAAAAGAAAAAGATTATGACTTTTTAGTTATGGCAAAATACGGTGATGATGTAGACGTAAATAGACTATTTAATAAAAGAATTAAAAACGCAGTAATAATTTTTGGATTATTGATGATCTTCTTTATTACTAATCTGTCGTTTTTAAATATATTAATATGTCTTCTAGCAGCAGGATACGTATTCAAATCACAATATATAAATTTAAGAAGCTATTATAAAAAACATCTACATGATATTGATTTAATGCTTCCATATTACTTAAAATCAATCGAAGTATTAGTTCAACACTATACAGTACCAGTTGCATTAGCAAAATCAGTAGATGATGCTCCAGATATGTTTAAGCCAGGACTTAAAGTTTTACTTGAAAGAATAGAATCCGGTGATTCTTCAATTGATCCATATATGGAATTTGCTCAAACATATCCCGTAAGAGACTCTATGCGTATGATGAGACTTCTATATAGACTTGGACTTGGTATTCAAGAAAATAAAGAAGAGCAATTGTTATTACTTTCTAAAACAGTTTCATCGTTACAAAATAAAGCTCGTGAACAAAAATATAAAGAACGTTTAGAAAAAATGCAAAACAAAACAATGATAATGCTTGGAGTTACAGGAGTTGGTGTAGCAATATTACTAATTGTCGCAATGCTTCAAATGATGAATGTGTAAAAAAATAAATATTAGAATGTAAAGTGTATAAAAAAATATTGAAAATTTATAATAAATAATGTAGAATATAATTGATAATAAAGAGAGGATATGATAATTTATGAAAGAAGCCACAGGTGAATTAAACATAACAGTAATAACTATTATAGCAATAGCAGCAGTTGCAGGATTATTTTATGCATTTGTTTGGCCATCAATAAAACATTCATTAAATGCAAATACTTGTAAATCTTTTGGGGCAGATTATGCTTATAATAAATCTCTACAACAATGTTGCAAGGATGAAGCAAATGCTGGTGGATATACAGCAGTAACTACAAATTGTATACCAATAGATGACAGTGATTTGGATTAAATAACGAATAAAATGTAGTTGAAAAATATCCTAACTACATTATATAAGGAGTTGAAATAATATGAGAGAAGCAATAGGTAGTCAATTTATACTTAGATTAATGATTATTTTCATCTTCTTTTTTTCAGCTTTTTTAGCAATAACAATAAGTTATTCACAAGCATTTAGACTTAAAAACCAAATTATAAATGATTTGGAACAATATGAAGGTTATAATGATGAATCTATTGAACATATGTTAGAAGCAGCAGATGATTATGGATATAATAGAGAAAAAAACTGTGTAAATGGTGCAATTACTCCAACTGTAAAAACTGGTGCTAATGAAGGTGAAAGAGTTGTTGGTGTTTGTATAAAAGGTCTTAAAACAGGACATAATAACGAATCGCTATACTATCAAGTTGAAACGTATGTTAATTTTGACTTACCACTTATTGGAACATTGCTTGCCGTACCTGTTAAAGGAGAAACAAAAATTATAACCAATCCAGTAGATATTGAGTGGGGTTAGACAATACATTTAAAATTCTAAGATTATTTCTTAGGGTTTTTATTTTAAAAATTATATTATTGTATAATTATGCATATTTTGATATAATTTATTCATAATAAAGGAGATGTCAAATATGTTTGTTATTGATATGAAAAAAGGATTTAGAGTATCTTTAGTAATAAATATAATTTTATTTGCCTTATTTATTATGATGATGATATTATATTTTACAAAAGGAACTGATAAAAAAGAATTAAATCCTGGATTACAAACTATGGCTATTGAAGAGGGTGAAATTGATTTCAAACCGGATAGATATGCATATATGGTTGAAGTTAATAATGATGTTGATAAATTAACACTATCATTAGTTTCTTATGAAAAAGGCGCTAATATAAAGGTAGATGGTAATGAAAAGTTCAAAGAGGGACATAATCAAATCGTAATAACAGTTAGTGATTCAGCTACAACTCCAAAGTATTATTATATAGATGTAATAAAATTACCTAGCGAAGAAGTAGATGATGAATTAATTACTGAAGAAAACAATGCATCAAACAATGAATAATATTTGTGTAAAATGTTATAAAGTTTATAAATGATATTTACAAAAAAAGTATATATTGTTATAATATATGTGTAATTTTTAGCTTTAAAGGAGGAAATAAAAATGGAATTAGTAAATTTTTTAGTTGATAATGAAGCGGTAAGCAAATTATGTTCTCAAGATGGATTATTACCTGTTTTTACATTTATAGGTAATGTTATTTCTTTTATTAAAATTGCTGTGCCAATAATACTAATATTAATGGGTAGTATTGATTTGACAAAAGCTGTTATGGCATCAAAGGATGATGATATTAAAAAGGCTCAATCAACACTTATAAAAAGAGCTGTTATAGGTGTTGTAATATTCTTTATTCCAACAATAGTTACATTATTACTAAATTTAATAAATCAGGATACTGATACTCCATGTATGTCATGTATCACTGCACCTGGACAATCCAAATGTAAAATAGATCTTGATAAATAATTATAAATTTAATTTTAAAATATTTAAACGGAAATTTTTAAGTTTCTGTTTTTTTTATTTTAATTTAATGATATAATGTTAATATCATAGTTAATACGGAGGTTTTATTATGCATAAAAAAAGTAATTATAGATTAATGATAATTTTTGTAATAACTTTTTTAATAAATACTAAAATGGCATTTGCTGATATGTGTGATAGTATGCCAGAGACAATTGGAATTATAAATGAATTATTAGGTATTGTAAAAATAGCAATCCCAATATTATTAATTTCACTTGGAACTGTTGATTTTATAAAGGCAATAGTTGCCAAAGATGAACAAGGAATGAAAAAAGCTCAAAGTGCTTTCGTTACTAGATTGATAATAGGAGTGACAATATTTTTTGTTCCTATGATAATGAGATTTTTATTGGATATAATTGGTTATGGAGACAGTTGTTTCTACGATGTGTTCAATTTCTAGTATGGAAAGGGGATTGAAAAGATGAGTTTTTGGGGTAAATTAGTTCAACAAATTCTTAGGTATATATCTTTAATGTTAGATATGCTTGTATATACTTTAATTAGAGTTTTTTATAATTTATTTAATGCAATAACTCAAGTAAGAGTAGCAGAAGATGGACTTTTAACGGATATTTCAAATAGGATTTATACGATAATTGGTGTGTATGCAATATTTAAGGTTGTTTTCGTACTAATAAGTATGATGGTTAATCCAGAAGAAAGCGCTAAAGGTAATAATAGTGCAGGAAAAGTTGTAACAAGAGTAATTGTTATGTTAGCACTTATTATACTTGTTCCATATGTATTTGAAAGAGCATACGCATTACAAAATGCAATTGTAAAAGAAAATGTTGTGGGACAATTAATTTTAGGAAATAGTGTTGTAAAAGGCGATGATGGTGGCGCACTTACATCTACTTATGAGGATGACATAACTGGTCCAGTTACATATGGAGATGTTGGACAGAACATATCAAATCAGCTATTCTCGGGATTTGTCTCCATGAATGAACTTGCTGTTAATCCGGGTGTTGAAGAACCATCTCCAGATAATGATGTTGATCCTAGTACATATTTGACAAGTGAATCACAAAATGCATGTACTAAAAGTTATACCTCATTAAGAGAATTGAGAGAAGCAGTCTCACTTAAGACTCCATCAACCCAAGGTATAGCTTCTATTTGGAATGTAATTGATGATACATTTGATAGTAGTGAAACTGGTGGAGAAGAATTTTGCTTAGATTATAAATACTTTATATCAGTAATTGCAGGAGGATTTGCAGCATATATATTTATAATTTATTGTTTAGATATTGGACTTAGGGTTATAAAGTTAGCGTTTTATCAATTAATAGCTCCAATTCCTATTGCTAGTTATGTTGATGGTAAAAAGGATGGACCATTTCAAAATTGGGCAAAGAGTTGTTTAACAGAGTACGCAGATTTATTTTTAAGATTAGTTATTATATACACGATGATTTTGCTTATTACGAAAATTGGGCAAGGACAATTATTAGACTTTTCATCGCCAGCGTTAAAGGGGTCTACTGGAATGTTTGCTCGTGTATTTGTAATATTAGGAATGCTTATGTTTGCTAAACAAGCACCACAATTATTACTTGATATGTTTGGAGTAAAAGGTAGTGGAAGATTTAGTATGAGAGCTAGTGATAAACTTGCAAATGCTCCAAAACCAGTTGCAATGGGATTATCTGCAGCAGGTGGTGCAGTAGCAGGATTTGGAGTTACCGCTGCTGCTGGAGTAGGTGGAGCTGTTGGAGGTTTAGTAAAAGGTGCATTAAGTAATGATCCTACAAAATCAAAATCAGCGGCTATTAAAGATAATATGCAAAAAACTTGGGATAAGACTAAAGTTCGTGGTAAAGCTGCTGGTGCTGAAACTTTATCAAGATTACAAGGTAAAAATTATAGTGATAAAGGTGCATATAACAGATCAGTTCTTGCAAGTGACTTAAGACGTCAGGCATTTACTGGTAATGTTAATGCTACTCATGGTATTGGTGGAAGACTTGCATCTGTTCAATCAGATTTAATGAGTTCATTATCTTTTCAAACAACTAAGAGTAAGTCTCAAGCATTAAAGATGACTGGAAAAATTGCAGCACAGTTAGGAAATGTTTCTGCTACCCTTAATGCTAATAGATTAAGATATGAAGAACTTGCAAGAAGAGGAGATGCCGCTGCTGTTAAAGAATTATCAGTTGCAACAGGATTTAATGCAAAAGAAATATTTGAAAATTTCTTATCTAGTAAAGATCCTTCTATTGGTAAGAATATGATAATAGATCCAAATTATCAAGATATTCCAAAACCAAACTCTGATGAGTGGATCGAATTTTCTGATAACTATATGGCATTTGAAAAATTGAATACATATAAAGATAAAAGTGGTGTTGTTCACACAATGACCCATGCAGAAAAAGAAGCATTAAGAAATTATGCAGAAAAATCTCTTGGAGATTTGAAAAAACAAGTTGACACACTAACAAAGAATAAGGGGTGATAACAGATGAATGAATCATATTTAATACCAGCTAACTCTAAAAAAAGTAAATTAATACTTGGAATGTTTAGACCAGTAGATTTAGTAATATTTCTATCTGGAGTTGGATTAACATTAATATTTATAGCATTTGGGTTAACTAATGAATTGTGGCAAGTAATTATTACATTACTACCTGCTGGTATAGCGGCATTCTTAGTTATGCCAGTTCCAAATTATCATAATATGTTAACAGTTATATCAAATGTTATAACATTTTATACAGGAAGAAGAACCTATATATGGCGAGGTTGGTGTATACATGATAATGATGACTTTGAATAATGAAAATAAAAGAATAATAAGGAGGTGTTTCTAATATGCCAGTAATTAATAATCCACAACAGGCAAATGTAAATGGACAACCTGTGCAACCTACTCAACCACAAACACAACAAACGACAACTCAACAAGCAAAACCAACAACTAATACTAAAACAGATGATGCTTCAAGAAAATATGCTGAACAATGGTTACCAGTTAAGGATATACAAAATGGGGCAATAATATTAGAAAGCAATTGGAAAGTAACAGGAGTTAAAATAAGTCCAAGAAATATATTTATCTTGGATGAAGATTCACAAGCTAGTATTCTTATATCACTTAGAAATCTATATAATACACTAGATTATGAATTTTGGATATTAGTAGCAGATAGACCGGTAGATATAACACTTTATGTTTCTCAATTACAATTATTGTATAATAATACACCTAATCCTAAAATTAGAAAATTGATTTCTGAAGATATGGATAAAGCTCAATTATTTAGAGAAAACAATGTAGTTGATACTGAATATTACTTAATGTTCCAAGAAAAACGTGACGACCTATTACAAAAGAAAGTAAGAGAACTAATAAGTGGATTTACGAGTGCAGGATTAACTGCAATGCAAACTACAAATGAAGATTTAAGAGTATTATTAGATAACTTCCTTAATGAAGGAAGAGCTACTACATTTGGGACGGTGTTGCCATCATGATGAGATTAAAATCACAATTAGCTCCAAAAGGATTAGATTTCCATCCTGGAGATTTCATTATAAGTGGAAAATATGCTACTATAATGACAGTTATTTCTTATCCAAAATATATAAGTCCTGGTTATTTATCTGATTTAACAAATATGTCTGGAATTAAGGTTGTTATAAAACATATACCAATAGACTTTAGCATTTTAAGAAAAATGTTAAATAAAGAAATTGCAGATTTAAAAAATAGATATGCAAATGAAAAAGATATAACACTCCAAGAAAGAATAAGACAAGACTATGAATCATTGGAATATTTCATTCAAAATTTAGCTGCATCGCAAGCAAGAATCTTTGATTTTCAAATGCACATTATGATTACTGCTGATTCAAAAGAAGACCTTGATCAAAAGAAAGTTCAAGTTAAGAATTTTATTGAATCAATGGAAATGAATGCAGTTGTATTACACTTTGAACAAAAGAAAGTATTACAATCTATTATTCCAATATTCCCTAAACAAGATATTGAAGATAGAATAGGAACACCAATGCCATCAGCTACAATGGCTGCAATGTATCCATTTATATTCGATAGTATTAAGGATCCAGGATTATCAACACTACTTGGTATAGATTTTTCTGGTGGTGTAATCCTATTTAATCAATTCTTATATCAAATTAAAAAAGAACATAATAGGAACAATGCAAACCTTATTATTTTAGGTACATCTGGTAGTGGTAAATCAACTGCTGCAAAAGTTATTTTAAGAAGTCATATAAGAAATTCAAATCAAATTGTTGCAATTGACCCTGAAGGGGAACTTGAAGATATGACTAAACTTTACGAAGGGGACTTTATAGACCTTGGTAAAGGTGGTCAATATGGTATGATAAATCCACTTGAAATTATAATGGATGCAGATGATGATAGTGGACAAGGACTAGGATATACAGTTCTTACAAATTCATTACAAAATATAAAAGCATTTATGAAATACTATTCTCCAGATATAACAGAAGATGTATTAAACTTATTCTCTGAAGTTGTACAAGATACATATAGAAGATTTGGGATTGATTTTAATACAGATTTTTCTAAGTTTAGAAGTGAAGATTATCCGACATTTAGAGATGTATATGCAACTATTTCAGGTAGACTTCTTGCAATGCAAGAAAGAACTCATGAAAGAGAAATAATGGAAAAACTTGAAATTAAAATTAGACCATTAACTAATGAATTAAAGTATTACTTTGATGGTCATACAACAATAAAATTACATAGTGAGTTTATAGTATTTAATATAAAAGAACTTATGAATGCAGATGCAAATATTAAAAATGCATTATTCTTCAATGTATTAAAGTATGCATGGGGACTATGTCTTGATAAAAGTAAAAATACTGCATTCTATGTTGATGAAGCGCATATCTTACTTGCTGGAAATAATACATTGGGTGCAGACTTTCTAGCGCAAGTTCAAAGACGTGCTAGAAAATATAACTCTGGTACTATAATAAGTACACAACAACCAACAGACTTCTCAGACCCACAAGTTATAACACAAGGTAAAGCAATATTTGATAATGCTTCCTACTATATAATAATGGGACTTAAGAAACAAGCTGTTGATGACTTGGCAATGTTAGTAGATTTAAATGATAATGAAAAAGATAGTATAAAAAGATATAATCAAGGAGAAGCATTATTCATATGTGGAAGTAGACGTATGAGAATTAATATAATAGTTACTCCTCAAGAATTAGAATCATTTGGTGAACGAGGAGGTCTATAAAAAATAGACTTCCTAATTAGGTGGTGATGTTATGGCTAATAATAATCAAAATTTTAATGCAGGTCAAAATATTAGAGATGCATTGCAGAAAGCTCAAAAGGCAGCTAATGCTAGTGGAAAACCAGCAACTGCTTTTGTTAACATTACCCCTAAAAAACCAGTTGTAAATGCTAAAATAAATCAAGAAGAAAATGCTGTTTCAAATAAAATAGCAAATACAAAAATGAATAATCAATCACCTAATTTAGGAAAAAATAATAATAAAAATAATAAAAATGATAAACAAGATGAAGAAAATAAAAGAAATACCGAAATAAATCAAAAAGAGAAAACAAAAGATGAGTTAGAAAATAGTAAACAACAAAAATATAGTGGTAAAATGGTTGGACGTGGAGTAGTGCCAAGCATTGGATTAGGTTTAGGAAGTGAACAGACAAGCTCTAGTAGTGTAGATGTTGTATCCACAGTTCAAAAGATTAAAAAATATAAATGGCCAATTATGATTGGTGGAGGAATAGTGGCACTTTTATTTACTGTTATAATTGTTTTTTCGATGTTTCTTGCAGTTCAGAATAATATAATTGATGCAGCAACAGAATGGCTTGAAAATGGTAAAAATCAGGTTGCATCATTTTTTGATAAGTTTGATAATTTCTTAAAAGGTAATGGTTGGTCAGATGACGAGACAGCATTTTTAAATGAATTAAATCAAAAAAATGAATATTATGAGAATAGAAATCTTCAAATTAATGTTCCATTAATTATGTCTACTCTAATGACAAAACAATTATATAATAGTAAAAATCCTAGTGATGATATGGGAGAAGAGTTCGCAAGTATTGATGAAGCACAAACTGATATAAATGAAATAAGATATGGTAGTATGATAGGTGATATGAGAAAATTAGTAGAATACCAAGTGGTAAAGTTTTTCTCACTACCATCTAATGCTGACCCATCAGTCTATGAAACTTTAATAAATCCACCATTAGCAGTTTTAAATGGTGCGGCAAATTTGCTTAATGTAGCAGCAGATACATTATTTCCAAGAAACATGAGATTATCTAATGCCAATTATTTAAGTAATTTAAGATTTGGTAAAAGTGCGAGTGAAGATGTTATTAATTCTGAGTCGCCAAATTTATCTTCTACATCCAGCTCATATACAGGGCAAATAAGATTGACAAATTTTATTGATTATTCTGTTGGATGGAGAGGTATGAGTCCGTATGGATATATGAAAGAAAGATTCCGTTTAAACGAAAAAGGTTGGTGGATGTATAATGATCCTGATACTGGAATGGAATATTTAGCAGTAGCAGCACCTACGACATATTGTTTAGGAACTGGTTGTGGACAAAGTTGGAGTGAGATTGATGGTATAACATATTATGAATATGGTGACATAATACCACTAAATATTGCAGGAGAGAATTATCAAGCAATGGTAATAGATTCATGTGGTGCATGTATGAGCGCAACAAATCCACTAAAGATAGACGTGTACGCTAGTAGAGATTATTTTAGTGAAAGTGGTCTAACTTCTGCAGGACAAGCAGCAGGTGCTGTAATGCCCGATGAATTAACTACAACAATAGGATCATTTCAAAGTAAACCTACTCAAGATTTTTGGGTATACAAAGATCCAACGCAAGAGGAAAAGCAAGATATAAATGGATACAAAAATGGATATATATACAAAGCTTATTCGGATGCATTTGTAGGATTAGATGATTCTGCTATACCAGAAAAAGTTGAATCTATAATTAAAACCATCTACGATATGAAAGATTCATATATGGAATATAGTAATATGGGTAATAATACAACAAATACATTAGATACAATTACTGGTGAAAGAACATCTAGACCTAGTAGAACTAATGCTTTCTATTACGACCAAACAACTGATTCTGGAGCAGATGGTACATTAGAGGGTGAATGTGCATGGTATGCAACTGGTAGGGCTAAAGAGTTCTTAGCATCAATTAATAGCACTGAAACATGGACAGATAATCCAGATGGTGGTGACTTCTGTAATACTGCTGATGCTCAAAAATTTAATACAGGAACTACTCCTAAAGCAGGATCATTAATTTCATGGAGTTATGAACCATATGGACACGTTGCATTTGTAGAAAGTGTAAATGCAGATGGTACATTTAATATAACAGAAGCAGGTATAAGTTTTGGACAGTGGAGTAAAGGAGCTAGAAGTATAATAAATAGTGGAGATGAAAATAAATTAAGAAAAGAAAATTGTGAAGGTAATGGAACAGGATGCATTAATATACAAAAAAATATTACAACTAGTTCATATAGTGGATTTAAATGTTTCATATATTTAACAGAACCAAAAAATGGAGGTAATACTAGTGAATAAATTTAAAATTATTGTTTGTATATTATTTTCCATGTTCTTAATAGGTTGTGAAGCAACATATAATGTAAATATTGATGGAAATAGTGTTAGTGAAGATGTTAGTTTTATTGAACAAGATAGTAGTAAATATGATACAATTTTATTTTCACATACTGATATAACATATAAATCTTCAATATATGAGAATGCAAAGTGGCCAACAGGAGCATTTTACCTAAAAAATGGAGATCCTTATGAACCTGTCATAATGGATGGAGTAGAATATTATAATCAAGACTTAATTGATGATAATGAAGGACTTGGTATAAAATATGATTATAATTTCACTCTAGATAATTATAGAGAATCCAATGCTGCAAGATCTTGTTTTAAAAATTTTGGATTTGGTAATGGCGATAAGAAAATAAGTATATATGCAAACGATGCAAGTTATTGTTTTAATGGACATAAAATGTTAGATAAGGTTACAATTAATTTAAAAACAACATATCCTGTTATAAGTCATAATGCAGATAAATTTGATAAAGATAATAATACATATACTTGGAATGTAACAACTAAAAATGCTGAAAATAAAATAATAAAAATGGAATTATCAAAAGATTTAAATTATAAACCTGAAAAAGATAGTAAAGTTATTTTAGAGGAAAATAATTTTATGACTATGATTATAGCATTTGCTGTATTTGCTTTAGTTGGTGGTATAATTGTATTAATTCTTTATAACAAAAGCAAAACTACGAATAAGATATAGAAGAATACATTGATTTGTTTAATCAAATGTATTCTTTTTAAGACTATTATTTCAAAAAATTTCTTTATTTATTAATGTTTAGATGTTATAATATATTTATCAATTGATTTGGAGGTGCCTTGCACATGAAATTAAAGTTTACTGCTGATGCAAAAGACTGGGTTATTTTTTGTTTGTACTTAGTTTTAATTTTATATTTAGTTGCAATAGCAGTTTTAAATATTGCCACATTATCTAGAGAGGGACAATTTTATGGATTAAATCCAATCGAAGCATTTATAAACCCTGATTATTTAAAACCAACAATAGTATTCTTTATTTTATTTGTACTAGCTGGTATAGCAAGTGTTCAATCAAAATTTTTTGAAATGGAAAAAGGTATTGGTTTTTCTACAAATAAAAAAGAAAGTGGATATTCAAGATGGGCAAAAGAAGATGAAATTAAAAGAGAATTAAAGCCTGTCAATCCAAAAGCTCCTACAAGTGATGTTGCCGGTATTGCACTTATAAATGATGGAAAAACTATTTGGGTTGATGATAGTGAATATCATAGTTTAATAATAGGATCAACTGGTTCTGGTAAAACTCAAACAGTAGTATTTCCATTAATTCAGACTTTAGCAAAAAAAGGCGAATCAATGATTCTTACTGACCCTAAAGGTGAATTGTATGAAACAACAGCTAATTTACTTAAAAGTAAAGGTTATAAAATAATAGTAATAAATTTACGTGATCCTCAAAGAGGTAATGCATGGAATCCATTTCAATTACCATACAAATTATATAAATCAGGTAATTCGGATAAAGCTACGGAATTATTAGATGACTTAGCTATAAATATATTATATGATGAAAAAAGTCAAAGTAGTGATCCATTTTGGGAAAAGACATCTGCTGACTACTTTACAGGTCTAGCACTTGGACTTTTTGAAGACACTGACGAAAATAAAATAAATATTAACAGTATTAACCTTATGAGTACTGATGGAGAAGATAAATTTGCAGGTTCTACATATATTAAAGAATATTTTAATATGAAAGACCATTCTAAGCCAGCATATGTAAATGCATCAAGTACAATTAATGCACCTACTGATACAAAGGGAAGTATCTTATCAGTATTTAGACAAAAAATAAAATTATTCTCATCAAAAGAAAACTTATCAGAAATGTTATCATATAGTGATTTTGATATGCAAGATATTGGTAAAGAAAAGACAGCTGTATTCTTAGTTATCCAAGATGAAAAGAAAACATATCACTCTTTAGCAACTATCTTCCTAAAACAAGTATATGAAACACTAATCGATGTTGCTCAAGCTAATGGTGGACAACTTCCAGTAAGAACAAACTTTATACTAGATGAGTTTGCGAATATGCCACCATTAAAAGATGTAACAACGATGATTACAGCAGCACGTTCAAGATTAATAAGATTTAATTTTATTATCCAAAACTTTGCTCAATTAACACAAGTTTATGGTAAAGAAAATGCAGAAACCCTAAGGGGTAACTGTGGTAATATTATTTATTTGATAAGTACAGAATTACAGGCACTTGAAGAAATCAGTAAATTATGTGGTGAAGTAAAATCAAAAGAAAAAGAAAAAACATCTTCTACACCACTTGTAACAGTTAGTGATTTACAAAGGATGAAACAATTTGAAATAATCGTCCTTAGAATAAGAAAATTTCCATTTAAAACTAAATTTACACCAAATTATAAAATGGATTGGGGTAATCAAAACTTTGATAAGGCAGAATTCCCAACAAGAGATAGAAGAACAGTTAACTTATTTGATGTAAAAGAATTTGTTAAAGAAAAGAAAAAAAGTAATTTAATGAATATACTTGATGAGCCTGTTAAATCTAATGTGATTCCAGATAGTCCATTTAATCCATTTGCAGGCGGTAACCCATTTAGTGATGCTAAAAGTCCATTTGAAAATAATCCATTTGGTGGACCAAAATCACCTGATGAAGAATTTAATGTTGATGAATTAGTTAAGAAAATAGATGCTAAAATTGCAGAACTTGAAGAAGAAGAACGTCGTGAAAAAGAAGAAATGGAAAGAAAAGCTAAAGAAGAGAAAGAAAAGAATAAAAAAGAAGAAAAAATAGTTGATGCAAAAGTAGAAGAAATTAAGAAAGAAGAAATACCTTCACAAATAAAACCTAAAGTAGAAACTACAAAACCTAAAGTAGAAAAGAAAGTTGTTAACAGACCTGTTATTAGTAAGAGTATTCAAGATAGAAACAACGATGAAATTAGCGATGATCAATTTTTCGATGATTTCTTTAGTGATTAATATAAACCTTAGAAAAATTTTCTAAGGTTTTTTCATAAACTTAAATAGGTGATTTAAATGGTAAAAAAAGCAAAATTAAAAAAAAGAAAGTTTAGAAATCAAAAAAAGAAATCTTTTAAAAAAATTATATTAAGCAGAATTTTGTTTATACTAATATTTGTTATAATAACTACAATTATTTTAATAGATATATTTAATAAAAAAGCCACTCCAATCCTATTAAATCATGCTGAATTAGAGACTAAAAGAATCGCTACTGTAATAATAAATAGAGCAATATCAAAACAGATTGCAAATGAGATAACTTTAGATGAATTAATTGAAACGACAAAAAATGATGCAGGAGAAATACAAAGTGTAGATTTTAATCCTTATTTAGTTAATAAAGTTTTAAATTCAGTAACTAATACTGTACAATTAAATTTAAAATGGTTACAGGAAGGTAAAATTGATATGATAGAATTACCTGATGATGTAACTGTTAATTATAATAGTGATAAATTAAGACAGGGTATAATATATGAAATGCCACTAGGATTAGTAACACAAAATTCATTTCTATCTAATTTAGGACCAAAAATTCCAGTAAAATTAAATTTAGTTGGAGCAGTAGAATGTTCTGTTAAAACAGATACAAAACATTATGGAATAAATAATGCAATTATTCAAGTATCTATAAATGTTAAAGTTAGTGAACAAGTAAACTTACCATTTACATCAAAAATAGCTACAATAAAAACTGATATTCCTGTTGCACTTAAAATAATAGAAGGTAAAGTACCTAACTATTATTCTAATGGAATAAGCAAAGAAACAAGCCCTTTCAGTGTTGCAATTGAGGAATAATATGGTATAATGAATTTGGAAAATAATATATAAAAAGGTGATGGATATGACAAATAATAAAAAATTGAATTTACTTAAAGTACTTATTTGTATATTATTAATTTCTGTTATTATTGTATTTGCTATATATTATTTTTCTCATAATAAAAATGATGTGAAAAAGAAATCATATTATTTGTCAAGTAATATTTTTGATGTGAATACTTATGATGAAAATTTTAAAGTTTCGGGTACTTTAAAAAGAGGAAGTAAGGTAATTAAGGAAAGTAATAAAGCGTTAGTAGATAAGGATAATAAAGAATATATAAAAATAAAATATGATGATAAAAGTTATATAATATTATCTGATAATTTAGTTGATAATGAAAAGAAGATTGCTACGGAAGATAAAGTTTTTGTAAGAACTGCTACATCTATATATTCTGATTATGGTTCTAGTGAAATTATAGGTTTAGCAAAAAAAGGTGATGAATTATCTGTTTTAGAATACAATAAAGTTTTACAAAATGGAGTAGTAGATAGATATAAGGTAAGTTATGGCGATATAACAGGATATGTTTATGGTAAATATTTAGTTTTTGATAAAGATTCCTCATTAGCATTTTATGAACAAGAAAAATATCATGATTTACATGCAACTAGAGGAGATAATTTAGGTGCAGGAAATGCGGGTAATTTAGATTATTATCCTGTTGATAAGCCAAAATTTAAAGATAATAAAATGCCAGATGTTGTTTATGCACTATATTTAAATGGTGGTAAGGATGTCATAAGTAGAGTAGATGAATATATTGAATTTGCTAAAGGAACGAAAATAAATTCATTTGTAGTTGATATAAAAGATAATGAGGCTCCTGCATATTCATCAGATGTTATGAGGGAATATTCTCCAACTAATTATGCAAAAGCTGCAAATAGTAAAGAAGATTATAAAAATGCAATTCAAAAAATAAAAGATGCAGGATTTTATGTAATTGGAAGAATTACAGCATTTAAAGATAAATATTATGCAACTGACCATCCTGATAATGCAATAATGGATACAAGAACAGGTGGTCCATATTTACATGCAGATACATATTGGCCAAGTCCATTTAAAAGAGGAGTTTGGATGTTTAATGTGGAACTTGCTAAGGAATCAGTAAAAGATATGGGATTTAATGAAATACAATTTGATTATGTAAGATTTCCAGATAGAGTTTTAGAATATGAAAGAAAAGGATTAATGGATTTTAGAAATGACTATGGTGAAGAAAAAGCACAAGCAATTCAAAGATTTTTAATGTATGCAACAGATGAACTTCATAAATTAAATGTTTATGTATCCGCTGATGTATTTGGAGAATCTGCTCATGAATACGTAACTGCATATGGTCAATATTGGAGTTCAATATCAAATGTTGTAGATGTAATAAGTGCGATGCCATACCCAGACCACTTTAGCAAGTATGAATATGGATTTAAAGAACCAGTATGGACTAAACCTTATGATATATTAAATTTCTGGGCAAAAACATATGTAGTTAAAAGACAAGCAGAAATTCCAACACCTGCTATTGCAAGAACATGGGTTCAAACATACGATGTTCCAAATTATAAACAACCTGGTGGATATAAATATGGTGCAGAACAAGTAAATGCCCAAATCCAAGCATTGTTTGATAATGGATTAAATGGTGGATATATGACGTGGAATTCTAGTTCAAATCTAGAAAAATATAAATCACAAATAGATGCATATAATAAGGAGTATAAATAATATGATAGAAGTTAATGGACATAAATTTGAAATAATTAAAGATGAAAAAGATTGTTTTGATAAAGATGAATTTGAAAACTATTTTACTGAATATTTTTATGATTATGATTATATAGTAGGTGATATAGCATATTCTCATCTTAGATTAAAGGGATTTTACAATGAAAAAAATAAAAAAGTAAAAGACTATAATAATATTAAAAATCTTGAACAATATATAAGTGATTATTGTGCTTATGGATGTAAATATTTCGTATTAAAAAAAATTAAAAATGAAAAATAAATACCAAAAAGTATCAATTTTTGATATTTTTTTGTATAATAATATTACCAAAAAATCACAAAATTTAAAAAAATATCAAATTTTGTATTGGAATTATGATGTATATGTGATAAAATTAATGTGAATAATAAAGGGAATAGGTGATATTGTTATGAATAATGAAAATATGACTATAAAGATAATTACTGAAGAAGCAAAGGAAATGGAAGCAAATGTCATCAGTATTTTTGGTATAAAAGAAACTGGTAATGAATATGCAATATATACATTTAATGAAGAAGATGCACAAGGATTAGTTAAAATTTATGCATCAAAACTAGGAATTCAAGATGGAATGTATGCATTTGAACCAATTTCTGATGCAAATGAATGGTCAAAGATAAAAGATGTAATGAAGGATACTGCAAAAGAAAAATCTTCATATATCGAAAATGGTGATATTTATCTTATCTCTGCAAAGCAAATAAAGAGTAAAATGAATGAACCTATTTCTGTTAAATTATCTGAAACAAAAGCTGCTAAAATTGGACCAAATTATAAAACAGGAATAACAAATAATTATTTAAATAACATTAAAGATGAAGAGATAGCATCTAGTGAAAAAGTAACACCACAAGTTGAAACTCCAACTCCAGAAGAGGCTCAACCTCAAGTAGAAGTTCCTGCTCCTGAAGTAGAAGAACCTAAAGTTGAAGTAGAAAATAAAGAACCTGAAGTTACAGTTGAACCTCTACCACACGTTGAAACTCCACAAGTAGATATCCCAACTCCAGTTACACCAGAAATTCCAAAAGAACCTGAAATTACAGTAGTTCCAACTCCAACTTTTGATATGCCAAAAGTTGAACCAGAAATAAATAGTGAACCAAAAAAAGTTGAAGTTGATTTACCAGAAATTCCTAAATTTGAAGAACCAAAAGTAGAAGAATCAAAAAGAGATATAGATTACTCTTACGATACTGAAACTGAAGTGGAAAAAGAACCAATTAATGTAGATTCAGTATTAAATAAGGCTTCATACTTCCAAAATTTAGAAGAACCACCTAAAGAAGAAAAAGAAAATATAATTCAAACAATAGGTCTAGAATTTATGAGAAAAGTAAGTGAACTTGCTGAATATGAAAAAGATTTAAAGAAGAAAAATAGAGAAATGGAAGCTAGAGAAAAAGTTCTATCTAAAGTAGAAAAAGAAATTATTAGCAAAGAAAATAGACAAAAACAAATATTACAAGCTAGTAAAGATAAAGAAATGGAATTAAAGAAAAAAGATAGAGAACTATCTGAAAAAGAAGCGGATTTAAATAGAAGAATATTAGAATTTAATAAAAAGATTTCAATGTTCCAACAAACATTTGAAACTATATCTCCTGTTGATGAATAATATTAGAGTACAATTTAGTACTCTTTTTTTTGTAATTACTAAAGAATATTATTCATAAATTTAATTAGGGGTGGATAGATTGAAAAATGTTCTTCTTTATTATTATAATTTAACACCAGAAGATATCCATCAAAAAGATGATGTCTACTTTTTTAAAATAAATAATTATAGATATTTTATGTATCCCGTTATGAGAAGTAATGATGAAATGAAAGAAATTTTTGAAATTGATAGAGAATTAATTATTAAAAAATTTCCTGTACATCAAATAATATTAAATAAACAAAATAATATTTTAACTCAACATAATAATTTAAGTTATGTTCTATTAAAATCTTGTATTAAGAAAAATGATTTAATATGTAGTGAAGATATTGCATATTTAGAAAATAATACTCCAGTAATAAAAAATAATTCATCTTTATACCGCTCAAATTGGATAGATTTGTGGGAAAAAAAGAATGACTATATAGAATATCAAATAAGTCAGTTTGGAATGAATTATCCAATAATTGTTGAACATTTTGCTTACTATATAGGACTTGCAGAAAATGCTATTGTATATGCTAAAAATACAAATATAGATGTTAAACCAACTATTTTAGATAATCCTGTAATATGCCATAAAAGAATAACTAATAAAACTAATTTATTCGATTTATTTAATCCCTTAGAGTTTGTCATAGATCATAAAGCAAGAGATATAGCAGAATATATTAAATTTAAATTTTTTTATAATAAGGAAAATCTATGGGAAGAAATACATAATTATTTTACTTCTAATAATATATCTTTATATGGAGTTAGAATGTTTTATGCTAGACTTTTATATCCTACTTACTTTTTTGATAAATATGATGAAATATTATATGGTATATCTAGTGAAAAAGACTTAATGAATATAATTCAAAAGCAAGATGAATATGAAGAGTTTTTAGCTGATATGTATAATTTTCTAAATTTGAGATATAAGATACCTGAAATAGAGTGGATAATAAAAAAATGAGGAGAACTTTAAATGTTCTCTTCATTTGCCAATAAGACTTGTTTTACTTCTGGTATTTCATCTTTAATTGTAGCTTCAATACCTTCAAGTGTATAATCTAACATATGACAATGCATACATACTCCTGAAATATTTACATATACAATGTTATCTTCATATTTTACAAACTCTATATTACCACCATCACCTTGAAGCATTGGTTTTATTTTTTCTAATATTTTTTTAATTTTATTTTCTGTTTCCATTATTTCACCACCTAATGTTAATTATACATCTTTTTATGACTTGTATACAAGAAAGTTAATAAAAAAATACTGTTTTATTTTAATGGTGGTTGTTAAATTATATATTTTGATATATAATATTAGAAGTAAGACAGTTGGAGGATTTTTTATGATAAAGAAAATAAAAGAATACAGGGGATGCGTAAAAAATAGAAAAAATAAAATAATAATTTATATAATAAAATTTTTATTATTTTTAAATATAGCAGCAGCAGCATATTTTATATATTCACTATTGTTATTTAGGGGTATAGAAACAGTTATTAGAACAGGTATAATTGTTTTTGCTGTTATAATGGCATTGCTTTTTATCTATTGGTCAATGAGAGTAATTGTAAAAAACAAAGTTAGTAGATATCTGGTTTTCTTTTTGTTTATACTCATTAGTATAGGTGCCCAAGGATTTGTAGCATATAATATGAGTACTATTCATGGTTCACTAAATAAAATTAATAAAAATGAAGTAACGTATACAACAGACTTAATAGTTATGAAGGATAGTAAGGTAGAGAAATTAGAAGATATTAAAGATATGACAATTGGTATAATTTCAGAAGAAAAAGGTATGGAAGATTATACAATAGGTCAAAAAATTATAAAAGAAAATAAGTTGAAAGATTCTAATGAAATAAAAGAATATGATGATTACTTTGAAATGTTAAATGACTTATATGAAAGTAAAATTGATAGTATGTTTGTTTCATCAAATTATCCTATAATGTTTAGTTCATATGAAAAATTTGAAAATATAAATGATGAAGTAAAAGTTATTACATCAAAATCTCAAAACTTTAAAAAGAAAGAAGAAGAAGTTACATCAAATAAAAATGTTGTTAAAGATCCATTTACAATATTATTAATGGGTGTTGACTCTGAAAAAGATGGATTAAATAAAAATGCAGCTTTTAATGGGGATTCATTAATGTTAATAACATTTAATCCAACTACACTTAATACAACTGTATTGAGTATTCCAAGAGATACTTATGTTCCAATAATGTGTTTTAAAAATCATAAACAAAATAAGATTACTCATGCTGCATGGTATGGTGTAGACTGTATGGAAAAAACAATAGAAAATTTCACTGGAATAGATATAGATTATTATGTAAAAATGAACTTTAAGGGAGTTGTTAACTTAGTCGATGCTTTAGGTGGTATAGATGTTAATGTTCCATTTAAATTCTGTGAACAAAATAGTGATAGACAATGGGCAGACAAAACAATATGTTTAAGTCCTGGAGAACAACACTTAAACGGTGAACAAGCTCTAGCTTTAGCTAGACATAGGAAGACACTCGCCTTAGGAGATATTCAAAGAGGTTTAGACCAACAAATAGTAATACAAGGAATGTTATCTAAACTTGGTACAATTGATAGTATAGATAAAGTTAATAATTTATTAAATACTGTATCAAGTAATATGGATACTAATTTGACCACAGACCAAATTTTATCATTTTACAATGTTGGTAAAGATATATTACTTAGAAGTGCGAATACTACAACAGATGATTTAATAAGTATGCAAAAACTATATTTAGATGGTTATACAAAAATGATATACGATGAAGGATTTGGAATGAATTTATCAAATTACGTATATTATGATTCAAGTTTAAAAGCTGTTGTTAATGCAATGGAAGTAAACTTAGGAGAAAAAGAAGAAGAACTAGTAAAAACATTTAATTTCTCAATTAATGAAGTTTATGAACAAGAAATTATTGGTCAAGGAAAGAAAGATTCAAAATCAACTATTACTACACTTCCAAACTTTGTAGGGAGTTCAAAATCATATGCATCAAGTTGGTGTAGTGCTAGAAATATAAATACAAGTTTTGTCTTAGTGAGAAAAGGTGATTCTGATTACAAGGATTCATATAGTGATGGTCAAATAATTAGCCAAAGTGTAGCAGCAGGTACAGAAATTAGCAAAATTAAATCAGTTACATTTAAAGTAATAAGTAAAGATGCTGATGAAAAAGAAGAAAATTCTGAGGAAATAACATTTAGTATTAAGCAAAAATCATTCACATTAACAATAGGTGAATCAAAAACAGGTAACTTTGCAGGTATTGTAGTAAAAGAAGGAAATAAAGATGTTACAAAAGATGCGAAAATTGATTGTGAAATTGGCGGATATACAACACCTGGAAATTATACTAAATCTTGTACAGCTAAATATAAAGATAAAAGTAGTACTTGGAATTTAAGTGTTACTGTTACAACAGGTGATGATGAAAAAGAAGATGGTGGCAGTACAGGTGATGGTGGTAATACTCCACCTAAAAATCCAGAAGGCGAAGGCACAGGCGGAACTGGAGGAGGAACTACTCCACCTAAAGATGATTCAGAAGAAGAATCGCAAGAATAATTAAAAAATATAAGGAATGAAAAATATATCATTCCTTATTTATTTTATACAAATAAAAAACAGAACCTGCACCCCCTGAGGGCAGGTTCCTAAAAAGAATAAAAAGGGGTTGGCTAGTGTGATACTAGCACCAATTCGCCTAATTGGGAATTGGTGATTTATATACTAATCGATTTAACCATATTTGTCAACAATTTTGTTTATTTTTTTTCATTTTTTTTAAATTTCTTTAATTTTGAATATTTTTAATATATAATTGATATAGAAAGAGATGATACAATGGACTTGTTACAACTAGAAGGGATAGGATCGAAATCTTTAAGTTTATTAAACAAATTAAATATATATACTATAGATGATTTAATAAATTACTACCCATTTAGATATGAAGTTTTAAAAGTATGTGATTTAAATAATTCATTAGACCAAGATAGAGTAATTGTTAATGGAATAATTGAAAGTATTCCAACTGTTATTAGATTGCGTGGTAATATGAATAAAATGACTTTTAGAATAATCGCAAATAATCTTTTAGTCAAAGTAGTTATTTTTAATCGTGGATTTATGAAAAGACATTTTGAAATAGGTAAAGATATTGTAATAATTGGCAAATGGGATAAACTTAAAAATACTATTATTGCATCTGATTTTAGATTTGGTAAAATTGATGGTTTAAAAATAGAGCCAGTATATAAAACAACAAGTAATCTTAGTAAAAGAAATTTATCTAATTACATTAATAATGCTTTAAATTTACACAT
>CANRCS010000002.1 GCA_947629195.1 uncultured Bacilli bacterium
TATTTTTTCAATATTTTAAATACATGTTTCATTTACATTCCTCCTCATTTAAGCCATACTATACATTATATTTTTTTGGAAATATAATGTCAACATAATATGGTATCTTTTGACAATTTCACACAATTTTAAAACCAAGCAAACTACTTGGTTTAAACACTACAATTTTTTATTAATGTTATTAAACTGTATTTCATTAAAATATTTATCTATCATTTCTTTTGGAGTATCCAATTCATTATCTATGGTTTTAGAATCTATTACTCCATCATTAAGAGTAAAGTCATATTCTATATACAAAGTATAATTAGAAATCATATTTGCAAATTTATATATTGCATCTTTCTGTTTTTCAGATATTTTATTAGGTAGTAGAAGAATACCTGCATGCATATATTCATTACTTATATCTAGAAAAACGATATGTCCTAATTTAGTTATTAGAGCAGATATTGTTCCAGGGTCATGTTTTGAATTTAGACCTTTTAAAAATTTTATATCTGGATATTTATTTTTTATCCATTCTAGTAAATAATTAGTATGACTATTTCCTGAAGCACGACTTCCATACATTTCGATAGTACCATCTTTAATATTTCTTTTTATATCGTCTACTCCATATATGAACTCTATTAAATAATCACTTATCATACAATTTTCTTTCTTTTAATAAATATAATTATTATATAATATAAGAAAATTATCATTACTATAACATAAGCCCATACAAGAAGTAAACTAATAGTACCATCAGTATATTTATCTATCATATTTGGAATTGATACAGGAACATATTTGCTTATTTGACCTTTTATTCCTGAAATTGGTATATTATTTTTTAGAAATTCTAATATTCTAAAAAATATATCAATCATACCAAACCCAAATATATATGTTTGAAATCTTTTTGAATATATAATTACAAAAACTAGTAAAGCAATTAAAATTATTAAATCAACGTACATCTTACTACCTCCATATTATATATACAATGATACCATAAATTTACTGTTTTTACAATTTGTTATCAATAAAATTTGTTCTAATAATTTTATCATATTTAGGTTTTTCTACATTTGATTTATTTATACACTTTATTAAATATGCCATATTTTTAGCAATATTTTTCATAGTTTGAATACCCTCTAAATCACATTTTGCTTCTAATTTATTATTACCATGAATTTGATTCCAATAACTAGAACCTACAATAAACATATTATTTATTAGTGGGTATTTATTTAACATATCAAATGTAGATGTTGCTCCACCTCTCCTACAACTAACTACACTTGCCCAAACTTTATTTGTAAGTTTAGAAGATGAAGAATAAAATAATCTGTCTAAAAATGATGTAATAGCTCCTGTTGCAGAAGCATAATGTACTGCACTTCCAACTATAATTCCATCAAATTCATCTAATCTTTTAGAAATATCATTTACTATATCACCTACAAAACATTCACCATTTTTAATGCAACTACCACATCCTATACATGAAGCTATAGGTTTAATTCCTAACCATATTTTTTCTGTTTCAATATTTTCTTGATTTAATTCTTCTATTATTTGGTCAAATGCAAAATTAATACATCCATCATTATGTGGTGACCCATTGATTAATAAAACTTTCATTAAAAAATCCTCCTATAAATTATATATTAATAACTATTTTATATTCTTAATTTTTAATATTCTTAATGCATTTAATATTGCAAGAATAGATACTCCTACATCTGCAAAAACTGCTTCCCACATTGTAGAAATTCCAAATGCACTTAAAATAAGAACGATTATTTTTATTGAGATTGCAAATAAAATATTTTCTTTTACTATTCGCATTGTTTTTTTAGATATATTTAAACAATCTGATAACTTTGAAATGTCATCATTCATTATTACAATATCACTTGCTTCAACTGCCGCATCACTTCCAATTGAACCCATAGAAACTCCAATATCAGAAATGGCTAGAACTGGTGCATCATTTACTCCATCTCCAATAAATAATAGTTTTCCATCGATATTTTTCATTAATTCTTCTACTTTAAGCACTTTATCATTTGGAAGTAAACAAGAAAAATATGTGTTTATTCCAAGTTTTTTAGCTACATCATGACTTATTTTTTCACTATCTCCTGTTAACATAACTATATTGTTAATATTATTTTCTCTTAAACTCTTAATTGCTTTATATGAACTATCTTTAATAGTATCAGAAATTAAAATACTTCCAACAAAAACATTATCAACAGCAATATATACTATACTACCAATTTCACTATCTTCAACATATTCTATATTATTTTTAATCATAAGTTTTTCATTACCAATTAAGACTTCTTTTTTATCTACTATTGCACTTATTCCAAGTCCTGCAAATTCCTTTACTTTTTTTACAATTTTTTCATCAATTGTTTTATTATATTTATCTTTAATTGATATAGCGATTGGATGATTTGAAAAACATTCAGCATGAGCTGCATACATTAGTAATTCTTCTTTTGAAATTTTTTTAGGATTTATCTTTTGAATTTCAAAAACACCTTTTGTTAATGTCCCTGTTTTATCACAAACAACGATTTTTGTATTTGATAAGTTTTCTAAATAATTACTACCTTTAATTAATACTCCAATTTTTGATGCTGCTCCAATTCCCCCAAAAAAACTTAGAGGTATTGATATAACTAAAGCACATGGACAAGACACAACTAAAAATGATAGTGCTCTATAAATCCAATCATTAAATGATGCATGAAAAACTAATGGTGGAAAAACACTTAAAAAAAGTGCGATTATAACTACTATTGGAGTATAATATTTAGAAAATTTAGTTATGAAATTTTCCGATTTTGCTTTTCTACTACTAGCATTTTCTACTAAATCTAGTATCTTACTAACTGTTGATTCTTCAAACCTTTTAGTAACTTCTATTTTTATTAGTCCTTCTATATTTATACATCCACTTAATACTTCATCATTTACTTGAACTCTTTTAGGAATAGACTCACCAGTTAATGCTTGCATATTTAAAGTAGTTTTACCTTCTATTATTTTCCCATCTAAAGGTATTTTCTCTCCAGGTTTTACAACTATTATATCATTAATATTTATGCTTTTAGGATTTACTTTTTTTACTCTATTATTTACATATATATTTGCATAATCTGGTCTAATATCCATAAGGGATGCAATTGATTTTCTTGATTTATCAACTGCATAATCTTGAAATAACTCTCCTACTTGATAAAATATCATAACACATACTGCTTCTGCAAACTCTCCTATAAAAAATGCACCTATTGTAGCAATAGTCATAAGAAAATTTTCATCAAAAACTTTTCCTTTAAAGATATTTTTAAATGCTTCAAAAATTACTTTATAACCTGATATTATATAACTTAAAATAAATAAAATATTTTTATATACTGGATAATTATTAGGGAAAAATAAGGCAATTAAAAATATTATAAAAGATGAAATAACTAATATTGTTCTTTTTTTCATATTTTTCCTCCTTAATTCTTATGACTTATATGCTCAAGTCCAACTTCAAATAACTTACTAACATGTTCATCATCTAATGTATAATATACTTCTTTACCAACTTTTCTACACTTTACTATACTACTTCTTCTTAAGGTTCCAAGTTGATGTGATATTGATGATTTGCTCATTGATAAAACATTAGCTAAATCACATACACACATTTCATGTTGGTCTAGAGCAAATAAAATTTTACACCTCGTAGTATCACCTAATAATTTAAAAAAATCAGCTAGTTTAAAAAATATTTCATCTTTAGGCATTTTTTCTAATGCTTTATCTACTGAATCTTGATGTATTACATTACAATCACATATAAATTCATTTTTAGACATAATATACCTCCTAAGTTGAATACTCACTCAATTATATTTCTATTATAGTTGAATTAGTACTCAATTGTCAAGATTTAATAAAAATATATACCAAATAATTTTTAGTATATATTTTTTTAAATATAAAGTGTCAAAGATTATTTTGAAATTTACTATGAACTACTATTATTGCATTCCTCTTCATTTGATCCATATGAATATTTAAATTCTTCCTCTACACCAGGACGAGGGTATGTATATTCAACAATGACACATCCCGTTATGTTATCAGTTTTATCTAGATATCCATTAAACCCATCTTTAGTAATCACACATTTACACGTACTGCCTCTATCTACACAATTTATACCACTAATAATACTTCTAGGATCTTCATATGTAAATTTATCAGTTTTTTCCATTACTATTAATTTTGCCGCATCAATCATTCTACTCTTTTGTACATCATTTATATCAGATTTTGATTTTTTTAAAATTGATGTAACTGAAAATCCTGCAATAGTTACTAAAAGTCCTAAGATTGCTATTACAGCAAGTAGTTCTATTAATGTAAATCCATTCTTCTTTTTCATATACTATACTCCTCGTACTTTACATTTTCTTTTCTATTATATCTTGATATGATTTAGTTTGAATTATTTCTATATTTTTTGAAATTGCTTCTGCTAAAATCTCTATCTTTTTCTTATAATCCTCAATATCAAACCATCCCATTGGAAACAAATCATAATTATTTTGATTGTTATCTTTTTTTAATTTTTGCATATAATTTATTTCCATTATTTGGCAAGCAATTTTTTTTGAATCATTATTTTCCATTTAGATACCACCTTTACCATAATCTATAATATATTGAAATATTCCTTCAATTGTTAGCACAAATTCATGACCAAAAAGACTCTCTAAATAATCAATGTCACCCAATGAACCATTTAATCTTATATTAGTATAGTTAGCCATTATTTCATGTAATGCAAGTTGTAATCTATCATTTATATTTTTAACTTCATTATAATAATTTCTACCATGTTTATAATGCAAATATATATAATTATTTGAATTATCAACATCTTCTCCTAAAAATACAGCATCAACTATATCAGAAATAGCAATGAGAGATTGATATTTTGTACGACAAATATCATCTTTCATTTTTTTTATTTGTAAATTAATTTCGTGTTCTGCAAGCATTCTAGGATTGTAGTTGATATTTTCAATCATATCATCTATTTCTTTAGACACATATCCAATATCCAAAAGCGATTGTCTTAATATATTCTTATAACTTGAAAATTTAATTTTATATTTTTTTATTAGCTTTTTTCTATATTCGTTTCTAGTTAGTCCATTATTCTTTAAATAATCTTCAAACATTATTTTTGCCTCATCTTCTGCATTCAATGAAATATTATACATCATATTTGATATTTCATCTGCTTTATTATTCTGAGTGAAATAATCCCTAACATTATTAATTGTATTTTCCCAATTTTCTGGTAAAAAGCCATTAAATATTAAATCATACATGGAATGTCCAGTTTCATGTTGACATATTGAATCAATGTATGAATTATCAAGTTGAATCAACATATGGTTAAGATTCCAATTCGCCGAACGGATATTACCAACTTTTATACATAATCCCATATTTTGTAGTTTCATTTTTCTTATAGAATTTGCAATATTATAGGCATCAATGTTACCAGAATTATATGAATTAATTAAAGAATTATATAATAGTGTGATTCCATCTGTATCACTATCATTTGTATAATATAAGCTGTTCCATAATCTTTTGAAATCATCATAATTAATTCTAAAATTGTTTTTATCTTGTATATTAATACTATTTATAGTTTGTGATATCGAAGCACCCTTATTCGTGAAAATATGATTCTTAAAATTTGTAGGAAACCATCTAGAATAAACACTACTATAAACAGCATCCGCAAGTATATTTGTAACTCTACTAGCAGAACTTAAATTATTATTATTCATATAATTAACAAACATATTATTACAATAACTTATTATTTGATTTATATTAGAAGTATTTTTATTCTTTATAAGTTCTAATATACTATTATATCTATTAATTAATTGATTACGATCATTTATAGGATCTATAGAGCTTGTGTAGTTATTAAAATTATTTAGCATATTTCTATCATTTGACGAATGTTGTGAATAATTAATAGTAATGTTTTGTGCCCTTCTATTTTGTACTTGATTATTTAATGAGTTTAATACATCAAGGGCTATTTCTCTTCGTCCTGCATTGTAATTATTTATGAATGCTTGTGTATGTGATCTAATTACATTTTGATCTATTCCTAAATTTTCTGCTTCTCCTTCTACATTTTGATATTCACTTACTATATTTCCTGATTCTATATTGGCATCTGTATACACAACTCTTATATTGTTATGTATTAAATCTTCTAAATTTCCTGTTATTCTTTCTGCCATATCTAAATTATTTGAGTTTATTGCATCCATAAAGTTTGTACTATATTCTAATATACTGTCATGAAATCTTTCATCTAGATTTGAATTAGCTATACTTACCATTTGATTAAATCTATCTATTATTTGACGATTTTGATCTGTAATTACACTTGTGCTTGAACTCGTATCTGTATTTGTGTCAGTATCTATATTTATTGTATCTACCTCTGGTTCTATTTTTTCTATTTCTATTGTTTTTCCAATTGGTTGTGCCCTTCTATTTTGTACTTGATTATTTAATGAGTTTAATACATCAAGGGCTATTTCTCTTCGTCCTGCATTGTAATTATTTATGAATGCTTGTGTATGTGATCTAATTACATTTTGATCTATTCCTAAATTTTCTGCTTCTCCTTCTACATTTTGATATTCACTTACTATATTTCCTGATTCTATATTGGCATCTGTATACACAACTCTTATATTGTTATGTATTAAATCTTCTAAATTTCCTGTTATTCTTTCTGCCATATCTAAATTATTTGAGTTTATTGCATCCATAAAGTTTGTACTATATTCTAATATACTGTCATGAAATCTTTCATCTAGATTTGAATTAGCTATACTTACCATTTGATTAAATCTATCTATTATTTGACGATTTTGATCTGTAATTACACTTGTGCTTGAACTCGTATCTGTATTTGTGTCAGTATCTATATTTATTGTATCTACCTCTGGTTCTATTTTTTCTATTTCTATTGTTTTTCCAATTGGTTGTGCCCTTCTATTTTGTACTTGATTATTTAATGAGTTTAATACATCAAGGGCTATTTCTCTTCGTCCTGCATTGTAATTATTTATGAATGCTTGTGTATGTGATCTAATTACATTTTGATCTATTCCTAAATTTTCTGCTTCTCCTTCTACATTTTGATATTCACTTACTATATTTCCTGATTCTATATTGGCATCTGTATACACAACTCTTATATTGTTATGTATTAAATCTTCTAAATTTCCTGTTATTCTTTCTGCCATATCTAAATTATTTGAGTTTATTGCATCCATAAAGTTTGTACTATATTCTAATATACTGTCATGAAATCTTTCATCTAGATTTGAATTAGCTATACTTACCATTTGATTAAATCTATTTATTATTTCATGATTTTGATTTGTTATTACACTTGCATTTGAACTCGTATCTGTATTTGTGTTAACTATCTCACTTGTCGTATTTAATCTAGTATTGATAATTGCCGCACTATCCGCAATATTATTAGGTGTATCAATTATTCCTGCGGTTATCATTCCTAATGCAGCAGAATATATTGCATCTTCTGAATTCCAATTATTTCCTATACTATTTACTGTATATCCTAATATTTCATTAGGATTAGCATTAGTATCTTCTAGTGTGAAATGTCGTATAGGATCTGATATTAATTGTTGTAAATATTCTTCAAAACCTTCTCCGCCAATTCTTAAAGCAGGTGTAAGAACAGCTTTACATATTGTTCCAATTTGAGTATCTGCAATACTTCCAATAATGCTACCTGCAATAGAATTAACAGCAATACCACCTAAATATGTTATACCTCCTAATAAGTATTGCATACCAGCTTCAGCAATACCACTAACTGTACTATATACTCTAGCATCTCCTATGCTATATCCCATTCTTACAGCTTCGCCATAATGACCTCCTGCACTATATAATCCCATGAATGTTGCACCTAATAATGATGCACCAGCTTGTGGAACACCTAATGTAGTTGCTGCTATTGATAATGATATAGATGGTACCATATATCCCATTGAGTTTGAAATATCTAACAATATTCTATCAAGTCCTGATTCGTTCATAGTAAGATAACTCATCGCATGTGTTGATGGATCTGTTACTAATACATCATTTGTGAAAAATTGTGCCATATCTGTATATGATCTTCTAATTCCAGCAGAAAATGAATATGCACTTCGAACAACAATATTACGATTTTCTAAATAATTAGCTATTTCTTCTCCTCTTTGCATACTATATTCTTCTGTATAATTTGCTTCTTCTGGATTTATTCTATTATTAATTGATTGAGTTAAATTAACTATTGGAGTTATAAGATATGACATTGGATTATTATAAAGAATTGAACTTGCTGTAAGTGTTGTAGATAAATATCCAGATGTATCTGCCATCGATACTAAATAGTTGTTTTCATTAGTTTCTACTAATGTGGATGTCCCTTCTGAAAATAAAATATTATTTGAAAATAACAGTGCTATATCAGTCATTGCTCTTTTTATTCCCGTAATAAATGATTGTATAATTATATTATTATGTGAATTATTATTTATTGCTCTTATCCTTTGTTGCATATATATATCAGCTGTTGTATTCCCATATCTTCCTAATAAATAATAGTAAAAATTCACTTCATTAACATCCATACTTTGGAAATATTCTGCATATTGATTGATATTATTATTGTCTATGTTTAAATTAGCATTGTGCATTTCTATTCCACTATTTACATAGTCATTATAATTAGTATCATTTAGAGCATTTTCACTTTGAAATATTCCAAAAGCACTAGCTGACTGTGGTTCTCCAAATCTTTCTGTTAATGCAGCTGGTTGACTATATCTATTAACGTTATAATTTATTCTATTATCATTTTTTTTAGCATTTAATAACTGAGAAAAAATATTAGGATTTACTGACCTAATACTATTGCTTCCAAATGAAATATCATTAGCAGGCATAAAACCACCTCATTATTCTTGTGTATTTTTTCTTTGATTAAAAAATTCTTTTAAATTTTGAGTAAATTTTTCTCCTTCTTCATCTTTCATTCCCATATGAAAAATTCTATCTATTTGATCATGATTAAATAGTATTGTCTTATCCAATGTTAGTACGCCCTCTGGATATAAACACCCACAATAATCATATACTTTATTAAGTTCGTTTGATGGAGTATATAAAAATCCTGTAATCATTAATTTTTTCTTTCCTTCTTTTAATAAAACCACTGTTCCTATTGGCAAATATTTTTCGTTCATAAAAATTACCCTTCCTTATCTATATTTTTGATATATAATTAAAATCTTGTAATTTTAATTCTTGCATATCATCTAATTCATAAACTCTATGATTAGATGCGTCTAATTCACTTTGAATTTCAAAACTTATTTGTTTAATACTATCTTTAATATTATTTATATCACCTGAAATTGTTTGGTATAAATTTAAAGTATTAACTAGCTTATTTTTGTTCAAATATTCATCTGGAATATATATTTCTAAAATCAATTCTTTTATTTTAGAAATATAATTTATAAATTGATCTATTATATTTAATGAATCTAAAATATTATCGGAATTATAATAAATTGAAAAGTTATTATAATTTTCATATTTTTTTAGAATTGTTTTTATATTAATTAAAAAATTATTTATTTCATTAAATCTTTTTAAAAAATTATTATTATATTCATCAATTATTGTTTTATTAATTTTAGTTTTTAACTTAAAATTATACGATGTATCATCATTCCAAGCAATATTTATATTTTCAAACATTAAATTTAGACTTTCAATACTTTCCTTATAATTATTAAAACTATCACTTATTTGATTGCAATTATCTAAGGCGTTATCTATATCGATTTTAAATACAGACATTATTCATTAATTAAAGTATTGATATTATCAATTTCGGTATTCAAGACATTATTTATTTTTGTTATATCATTGAATATCTTATCTATTTGAGTATTATTAAATATTGCATCGTTTATAACAATTCCTTCGTTTAATTTTAACTTTAATTGTTCAATATTTTCAATACATTTGGAATTTAATGTTTTTATTGAATTTAAATTATTAACTAAAGTAATATATTGTTCTTTTGTATCCATAGCTATCTCCTTACTGTTTTTAAATAACTATTACTTTTGTAATAATTATTTAAAAATAGTAATAAAATTACTATTTTATGAATTCCATTTTGATTCGCCTAAAACAGAAGCTGTGTCATCAACTGGATTTTCAGAATCAAGTGTAGTTGAAACTGTTTCTTCTGAACCAGAATAATTTGTACCAGCTTGGTAATCTAATGCAGTATAGAAATCATTTACAGCAGTTAATACATCAGCCATTGCTTGTCCAGTTTCTTCCATGTAATTATTAATTGATGATGATTGTTGTGTACCTAAAAATGCATTTGATGAATCTATTGTAGAAAATAGATTATTTACTTTATCTTGTACATTTGATACATATTGTTCTACTGCTGATTTAATTGATGATGCTTCACCATCCATTAACCCTAAATTTTGACTATTATCAATTGATACTTCATTTTTCTCAACTATTGGATTATTGATTTCTATTGTTGGAACTTCAAGACTATAAGAAACTATGGCAGGTGCTGCTTGTCCATCCACAGTATTTTGAGTTTGGAAATCATGCCAACTATCAGAAGTATTTTTGATAGTTTCAATTAATCCAGTTGCTAAATTACAAGCTGCTTCATATAACCCGCATATTTTTTGTGCTAGTTTATCTTCAAAGTCTTGTTCATCATCCCCAACCCATTTTTGTTCAAGTGTAGTAACTAGATTTGTCCAGTCACCTTGCATTGCTTCTTCAATGTCTGTAACATTACTTTGAATACTTTCCATCAATTGATTAACTTGTTCTGGATTATATCCAATTGCTGAACTATTTCCAGATCCATTACCACCATTATTTGCCATTTTCTATTACCCTCCTATCAATGGTTTTAGATATATCATCACTTTTTTCAATGTAGCTATTTAAGACTTTATTAAGAACATCATAATAATTTTCTATTTGATTTTTAATAGCTTCAAAATTATTATATTGATTATTAATGCTATTATATAAATAATTAAGATCTTCTCCACTATATAAATTATTAAACATTTGAATAAAATTAATAATATTATTAAGATTTAAATCAATTGCTTCTTTAATTTTTGATAAAGAATTAATCATATCACTTAATTCAATAACATCAATTCCAATCACTTTAATCACTCCTTGATGATTATATCTAAAGTTATCATAACATAATAAATAATCATTGTAAATAAGATTTTAGGAAGCAAATGAAAAAAAATTAGTTAATTTTACATAACAAAACAAAAGGAGCTCAAATAAGATAATTTAAGCTCCTAATATTTTTATATTAATATTATTTTTTTTGAATTATTAATATTAGTATTTAACAATAACAGATTATCATTATATATAAGACCTGTGTCTGGATCAAATAAATAACTACTATTATCATTATATACACCATCGGTTAATTCAGTAATAGCTTTGATTATTAAGTTTTTTATAACAAACATTTTTTCATTTACTGGAACAAATAAATCGTATGATTTATTTAATTTTAAAACATATAAATTAATTAAAATCTTATCTTTCATTACTATCACCTACGTTATTTATAAGTTTTACTAAACTTGGAACACCGTTTTTTATTACCCAAGCAAATTCATTATTTATACTTTCTGAATAATTTTTTATATATCCACTAATTTTTATAATACCTTGTTCTACCAAACCATTTCCAATCCAAATTCCATTAGTATTATTTACTAAATCAGTATACCACTTTTCAAAGATAATTTTTTTCAATTTAAAATCACTATCTACAAAAATCAAATTTATATTTGGTGATAATTTATAATATTTACTTAATTCTTGTAACTCTTTGTTATCGATTAAATTATTTAATTTTTCTACACCATATATAATAAGAAGTAATTTTAATTCTGTATTTTTTAATTTATCATCTGTAAATGAATTTAGTGCTTTTAATGATTCCAAATAATTGTCATTATAATATGTATTTACTTTTTTTGATAAATATGATAAATCATTTTCAACATCTAAAATGCATGTTACAATATTATTCATATCTTTAGTTTGTGTTACTATCGAATTTATTAAATCTTTTGTATATTCTATACTTTGAGCAGAAATTATATAACCTTTATTTTTAACTAAATTATGAGTATATGAAGACAATGTCTGCTTTTTTATACCTAGTACAATACTATATTTATCTTTTACATCTTCTTTTAATGATTCGATTGTTATATTGTCTGGTAATACAGGAATTCTAGGTGCTTTTTGTGGGTATTTTTCATTTACTTCTTTAATTTTATTTTCAAGAAAATCTAATATACTATTATTTGTTATTTTGGCAGTTTGAAACTCATATACGTTTTCATTTCTAAACATACCTCTACCAATACAATCAGTAGGATATAAATTACCAATTTTACCAAGAATTTCAACGTAATCACTTCTATCTGGCATATCTAATGTAAATTTATTAGTGAAATTCTTAACGAATCTTGTAAATAGTCCATTTCTTGTATTTGTAGTTATTATAAATATTATTCCATTTCGCGCTCCATCTCTAGAATATTTAATAACACTATCTACGTATTTTGGATAATTTTCTCTAAAGGATTCATAATTATTAATCATTATTAATTTTAATGGTATTTTATTTTCTTGCATTTTATTATATGAAACAAAGTCACCATAGTTTTCTGATAATATTTTCTTTCTTTTTTCTATTTCTTCATCTATAAGATTAAATAATCTATTAATTTTTTCTTCTTCTTGAGATGTAACAATATCACTAACTTGTGGAAATTTATTATATAAATTAAATATTTCAGATCCAAAATCTAATATATAAATATTTATTAATTCAGGACTATAATTAGTACATAATGAGTAAATAATTGATGATAAAAATAATTCTCTGCTATCCATAGAAGCACCATATACTATGGTATTAGAATCTGAATTAAATTCTAATTTTAAAAGTCCTTGTTTTTGATTTAATGGATCGTCATACTCACCAATAATCGCACAAATATTATCACTTTTAAAATTATATTTTTTAATAAGATCATCAACATATATATTTTCTGGTATTTTATCTAACCATAATTGTTTTGAACTAATATTATTAATAACTGCTAAATTAGATAAGTATTTAACTATATTTGTAAGTTCATCACCTAGGTTTTTGTTTTGTGTATTTGCATCTCCAATATCATTTTGTACAGATTTAATCTTATTACCTATATTATCTATAAAGTCTACTGATTTATCTTCTTCTTTAATTACATAATCTGAAGCTCTATATCTAGTTCCAGACCATCCAGATTGTCCTAATATAAATAATTCATCATATCCTACTTGTAAATAAAATCTACCTGGATTTTTTAGAGAAGCTGCATCAGGTCTTTTAATCATTTCATTACTATCTGCTTTTTCTTGTACTTTTAGACAAACTCTAAATTTTGAGTTACTCCAAATTTGATCATTTACAACTCCATTTGGTTTTTGTGTTGCTAAAATAAGGTGTATTCCAAGACTACGACCAATACGAGCTGCACTTATTAAATCGTCCATAAAATCAGGTTGTTGACTTTTAAGTTCTGCAAATTCATCACATATTATAAATAAATGTGGAATTGCTTCTTTTAATTTGCCTTCTCTATAAAACTTTTGATACTTATATATATCTATTGTACTTTCCCCTAAAATATTTCTAGCTTCATTAAAAACTATTTGTCTTCTTCTAAGTTCACTATCAATACTTACTAATGTTCTATTAAGCTCTGCTTTATCCAAATTAGTTATTACACCAGCAATATGTGGAAGTTTAATACCTAAATTTTTATTTTCAAAAGCTAAAGCAAGTCCTCCACCCTTATAGTCAATTAATATAAATGATACTTCTTCTGGTGAATAATTTATTGCCATTGATAAAATATAAGTTATTATAAATTCTGATTTACCAGATCCTGTCATACCTGCAATTAAACCATGTGGTCCATGCGCTTTTTCGTGTAAATCTAAATATACTTTATCTCCTTGAGTGTTTATACCAACTAAACTCCATAATGATTTAGTAGGATCATTTAATCTCCATCTATTTATTATATTTAATTGTTCAATTTTACTTACATTATACATTTCTAGAAATCCTAATGTATCAGGTAACTTTTTAGCATCTTCTTCCATCTCTATTGGTATATTTGCAAGCGAATTGATAAGTTTATCATATTTAATATCTATGCTAGGATCCATCATAAATTTAATTTCTTTATATTGGCCTGGATCGTTACTAATTAATGTTGAGATTCCATTTTTATTAACATTTATAAACTGTGTACATTCGCTAGGTAATTTACCTAAACTATTAGTAGATATTAAAAGACTAAAACCAAAATTTCCACTATTTTCTAGAAGTAAATTAACAAAATCTGATTTTCGTATTTTTTGATAATCATCTGTAATTATTAAATAATATGGAGCATAGGTAACCATTCCGTTTTCATTTTGTACTATATTATGATTTTGTTCTGGTGTAATTCTTGATACATATTCTCTTTCTAAATATAGTAATACATTTTTAATTTCTTCAGATTCAGAAGCAAAAAATCTAATATCTTTTACATTTGAAAAACAATGTGGAATACTTTTATATTTTTTCCATACATTTTCATTCGTTTTATTAGTTATAAAAACTATCTTTAAATTATCGTAACTATGAAAAGCTATAAGTTGTAATAATATTTGCTTAATAAATTCTCTAGTATCAAATATATTACCTATTATTGCACTTACATTTCTATTAAAAAACGAATAACCTATTGGAACATTTTTCAAAATTTTAGCATCATTTACTACTTCTTCAGCATAATCTTTAAGTTCATCTTCTTCGATAGAAAACTCATCCTCATTAAAATCTATTCTTATGTCTAAAGAAACTTCTCCTGTACCAATTCTTACTGTCAAAAAATCTTTTTGTGAAATCTTTCTTTCCCATAAATTCGCACTTTTATTTAATACTATATTATAACATTCCTTTTGAGTTGGATAATTTGCGTATAATATATTTCTTTGTTCTACTACTTGTTCTTGTATTTCTCCTTTTTTTACTTCAATATATTTATTATATTTACTAATTCTTCTTTTTTCTTTATATTCATTTCTCTTTTTTGTATATATCCTTGTTATATTAGGCCATAGTATAGTAGTAAGAAGCATTGCACTAGAAGTAACAAGGGTTGTCCATGTATTTGATAATTCTGCTTTACCTGTTTTGATTCTTATAAACACATTAGTAAATGAAACTACTGAAATTATACCCATAGTAAGCATAGGACCAATAACTAGTAAAAATGGTCTATCTTCCAAAATACTTTTTGCAGGTGGGGGTGCAAATTTCAATTCATATGTTTCAATATATTTTCTTATACGTGGTATACCATAAAAATAATCATTGTCTTCATATAATTTATTTTTATTGTTTGATGGACCACTAATAAATCTATTGTCAATTATAAAATTACTAATACTATTACAATTTAAACTTAACAAATTATTAGGGTTATTAACAACTATCATATCATATAACACTAAAATTTTAAGTCCAAAAATAAAAATTACATCACCATAATCTAAATCTATATCCCTATTGATTATAAGTGAATTATTTCTAAATATGTATATATCATCGATAGCGCTCAATGACCATTTTTTTTCTGTATACTTTAAAACTGCATATTGTTTTGAAATATATTCAATGTTATAACAAATATTACATACTCTAATATCATTTCCAATTGTAAGATATAAATCACTATTGCTCGTTAAATATTTGTTAAATGTATTATCAAATAACGTATCTGTATAAAATATATATTTTTCTCCAAATTTATTTTCAAGAGTATATATTTTATGTAATTCTAATTTTATTTCACTGTAATAAATATCATTATACATTAAATGAACATTTTTATTTGATTTTGCTACCCAAAAACCATTGACAGCATCGATACTTATCAAGTTTTCATTATCAGCTAAATCATCAACTAGCCAATAACTACCCATTTTATTTTGGGGTAAATCTAAAAATGTTAATTTTGTTTTATTAAACAGTGTTATTCTCATAATACATCACCTTTTATTCTTAATTTAACTCATTGTATTGCCACATATAAAACATGATTTATAATCTTTTCTTATTTTATAACCACATCTAAGACATCTATTATAACCTTCTTCTACTTCTTCTTTGTCGTTAATTAAAATTGGTGGAAAAAAAATCTTGGGTTTAGAATCGTTCATAATATTATCTATTTCATTAATACGTTTATATATTGGTTTAGAATCATTAATACTAATTGGTCCATTTGATACTAAAGTTTTATTTTCAAAATTGTTTTTATCTAAAAATTGTGGGGCTTTAACCTTTATATTATTAACATTTTCTACTCTCTTAAATGGTTTCATATCGGGAGTAAATGTATGAATATTGTTTTGTTTTGAATGATTCGCACTATCCATAACTTTTTTGTTATAAGAAATTCTATTTATATTATTAGAATTATTATTTAATTTATTTTTATTAATCAAGTTATCCACCTTCTATTTTTAATTGCTACTAATCCTTTTCCACAAATGTATTTAAAAAATAATTAAATTTGAGGAAATTTATTTTTCATTCTTGAATAGATATATAATCCAATACCACAGAATAATATTATAATTAGTGTAATATAATTATTATTAATACCAAATTTACCTATTTTTTCTTTATCTTTATGTAATGTAAATTTTGTCGTATCAGTTGCTGTTCCACATGCTATTGAATTAGCAGTAACACTAAATGTATTTTCGTTTACATCTGTTAATTTTTCAGTAGGAATTGTTGCAGTATATGTAGTAGTATAATCTGATCCCATTGTATAATATGTAGCTTGATCACATGATTTTTCTTCACCATTAATATTATATGTACAGGCACCCATGCCACATTTATCAGTAATTGTACCACTTATTATAACATTTTCATCATCAGTAGTTAAATTGAATTCTTTTTTACTTTCATTATATTTTGGATCTAATTTCTCTATATTGATTGTAGGAGTCTTTACAACACCAACTCCAATAAGTGTTTCAAATTCAACAGTTTGGCCTGACTTTACATTTCCAGTCCATGAATAAGCAAATGCACCATCTGTGTAATTTTTTCCATAAGGTAATTCGGTATCTGGTAAAACATTAAACTTATTTGTAAATTCTCTACTAGGAATGTCAAGACGATAATCAGTCCAATATCCTAATTGACCTGAATCTTTTTTTAATATGCTTGGTATATCAACTGCAACAGCAATAAATTTTTTATCTTCCTCAGACTCTAATGTACCAACAAATCCTTTATCAATACCTTTAAATATATTCTTATCTATATTTGTAACAGTTATATTATCTTCATATGTAAGAATGAATGAAGACACTTCTGGAGGATCACCTAAATACATATCACTAAATGTGGCAACACTAACTTTATTATCATTTGTATCCATATTTTCAACACTATACTTTAACAATATAAAATCACTATTTCCCTTATATATTTCTGGAACAACAGAAACAGTAACATTTTTTGTTTCATCTTTTTTAGTTAGTTTATTATAACCACTATTTTCCAAAGCTAGTTCCGTGGAACCTTCAACTTGAAAAGAGGTAAAATAGGCATTTAATCCACCTCTAGTTCCTGAATAATTACTACCAAAAGATGATAGTTGCCATTTATCATTGTTTTTAAAGAAAATTCCTATTCCGTCTCTATTGACATGAGACGATAGAGACGGAGTAGATACACAACTATTACAAGTATAATTTTCAATAAGAAATCCAACTGTTTCACTTGGATTTTTTGTAAATTTACTACCATCAGCAACATCATCATATAATATCATCGCACTACTACTAGGTGTTAAAAGTAATATTGTAATTAATCCAATTAATATTATTTTTATTTTTTTCATATAACTACCAACTTTCATATATCATCTATTTTTTACCAGTTTTACTGGTTTTTTCTTCTTTATTATTCTTATTTATAGTATCATTTATAGATGTATTACTAGAATCGTATTTGCAAGTTAGTGCACTTGGTTTATAAAAACATAACATACATAAATTATCTATAGATTGATTAATTAATTTCATAGTAAAACTAACTACGGGAAATACAAAAAACACACATATACCTAGAATAAGTCGTTTAAAGAATTTTCTTTCACTTGACTTCATTGTATCATCATTACCTGCTATTATTGCCTTAATAAAATCGATACTACCTAAAACAATTATAATAATTGGAACAATAATTTTTAAGATATCAAATATTATTCCCATATAAGCAAAAATCTTTTTACCTGCTGCTGAATTACAAAAAGTTGTAGTTGCCGCAATTATGTTAAATAGTCTCATATCTTCACCTCTATTTTTTTAGTTCATTTCTAAGTTGTTTGTAATTTGGAACATAAACACTTACTAAATTCCAGAAATTCTTAGAATGATTTGGATGTATAAAGTGACTTAATTCATGGAAAATTACATAATCAATTACATCTATATCATATTTAATCAAATTAGAATTAAGAGTTACATTATTATTAGATCTATTGCATACTCCCCATCTTGTTTTCATAACTCTAATTTTTAAATTAACTTTAGGTAATTTCATTTTAAATTTATTAATACATTCTTCTAATCTATTAGAGAATATCTCCTTAATTTGTTTTTGATACCATTTATCTAATTCTTTATCATTTTTAACATATATTGTATTATCCTCAATTATTATACTATTAGTATCTAAATAAACAATATCATATTTTTTTCCTAAGTAATAAAATTCATTATTCTTCTTAGATAAATACTCTTGTCTATCTATCATTTTGCATATTGATTTGTAATTTTCCTTAATCATTTTCTCAACTTGCTTCATAGAAACAAATCTATTACAACTAACATATATTTTTAAATCTTCCTTAACTCTTAAATACATGTTTTTAATATTTTTCTTTTCTATTATTACATCATATAATTTATTATTGTATTCAACCTGCATAAAAACTCACCTGTTATTCTTTAATTGTGGATTCAACATATTCTAATAATTTTAGGAATAATCTAATAAACATTTGATCAATACCAATTTTCTTTAATTTTCTAATTTCGATTCTTTTTTTCTTAATTGGTAATTCACGCGAGAACATTATATTACTTATTCTTTCTTTCTTTAAAGTTTCTATTGGTAAATCTGATATAATGTCATCTATATCTTGATTTATTAGTTTAACACTTTCTAATTCAATGTCTCTTCCTCTACAATTTACAATTAATTTTTCTGTGGTAGGTACATTTTCTACTTCTATTATAAAATCATTATCATCTTCATAAGATATTGTAGGTATTTGCGTGTCATTGACATAGGCAATTACTGTTTCTGCTTTTTTAACGTTTTTAAATCTAATTTTATAGTCCCTTTTGTTTGGTAATATTCCACTTCTACCACTAGTTGGTTTTATGGCAACTGCATAGTCATTTCTTCTGTAATTATATTCTATGGTTGTTATAGTGTAGAATCCATCCTTATAACTTTGAGTTTTCCCGTCATCTTCATATAATTCATACTTATTGTCGTTTCCAGGAAATACTTGGATTTCCATTTTACTTGGGACATCAGTATCATTTAAGGAATTTGGAATTGCCATTGGAATAATAGAACCTGCTAAAACAAATACTGGGTAATCTTCATCTTTATAGAAAAATACATTGTCTTTACCACCAATATATTTCTTACCTGTCTTAAAGTCATACCATATACCCTTTGGTAAATAAAATCTATGGATTACTCTATTCATTAAGGTATCCTTTTTTTCAATTATAGGTGATACTAACATCTGTGATCCAAAATAATATTGATTTTTAGTTTTAGGATCATCATATAGTGTTGGCACTTTATAATATAGTGGTTGTATTAAAGGTACGCCCTTTTTGTAAAATTTATAGCTTTCAGAATATATATATGGTATTAGTCTATATCTTAAAGTAAAATATTCCTTTGCAATATTTTGGGTTTTATAGTCTAATTTCCATGGTTCTTTTTTATAATATTTACCATTATCAGAAGATATTCTAAAAATTGGTGAATATGTACCAAATTGAATGTATCTTAAATATAATTCAGGATCTTCAATTCCCTTATAAAAACCACCAATATCATGACTCCACCATGATATACCAGAATTAGCAGCAGACGAATTATAAAATGGTAATTGTTTTAACGTATTCCAACTTGTTATTGTTCTTCCAGAATAACATATTGGATATTTGTGAGGTGCAATTTTAGAATTTCTACTTAATATTACAGGTCTTATATTTTTAAATTGTTCCATATATTTAATATGATAATAATTAAGTAAAAATAGTTTTTGTAAATCATTTTTAATAGGATTATAATCTATCCAAAAAATATCTATTCCAACATTTTTAAGTGGTTCAATAAATACTTTCAAATATGCTTCCACCCATTTAATATTTTCCGGATTATAAGGTATTAGTTCATCTTCAGTTTGTAAATATTCTTTAACAATTTGATATTTTGGTTCCATTGAAGTTATACCATCACTTGGATCGATATTCAATCCTATTCTAATATTATTATTATGTAAAAATGTAATTATATCAGTAGGATTTTTAATATATTGTCCATTAAAAGTAAAGCCTGTTTTTAAAGTTTTATCGTTGTATTTATTTTTAATATTCCAAGGACTATCAAGTAAAAATACTGATATTGGTATTTGAAGACTTGCAAAATTTTCTACTACCGTTTTAATATCTTGTTCAGAATATGAAATATTTTTACTCCACCAAACACCAAGTGTATATCTTGGGATTAAATCTGGTAATGTAGTAAGTTTATAATAATCACTTAAACACAAACCGAAATCTTTTCTGTATACAAATAGGTAAATATCTATACCTTTAGTAGTTCTAGCCTCAAAAATACCATTTTCATTTAACACCATGCTGTAAGAATCATCAATTGATGCAAAGCCATCTGATGAATATAGACCATTATCTAATTTTAAAGAGCCAGAAAAATCATCTAATGATACATTACTTCCACCATAATTTCTAACTTCTGGATGGTTATAATACCATGATCTATCTGAGTTATTTAGTGTAACTCTTAAATAGGCTCCCGGGAATACTTTGGTACCTAAAAAATGTTTTTCTTTTTGATATTCTAAATTAAAATATTTAGTAGATATTTGTAAAAATCCTGCATCTTCTTTAACTGTAAACTGACATAATGGAAAATTCCTATTTAAAGCAAACTCAGTAGGTCTATCTTCAAATATACCTTCTTCATTATATTCAAGTCTTATTAATCTTTCGGTTAAGACTGTAAATCTATATTTTTTACCAACGATAATGGATTTTTCATTAGTCTTACAATTGTCATAGTCAACTGAAAACTTTAAATTTGAATTTTCCATATTTTCACCTACTTTTCCTATTATAGATAATATCACAAAATTAGTCTGTTTACAATAATTGAATTTACTTACACAAAAAGACTTATCCTATTATGTATGGATTATCGATAGTGCCTGTTGCTTCAGGTACCAGTAGATCGGATTTCAGGTTAATAACAGGCCTAACACCCTCATCGAAGTACACATCAGTGGTGCCTCCATTTTCACCGAGATATATTTGCCAAAAGCCTTCATCTTGATTGACAGCTCTAGGAGAGGCAGTCCAAAAGCTGGAAGATTTTCCTGATAAGTAGAACGAACTATTAGAAATACTAATTTTACCTCCTGCAAATATTATTTCATCCGCTGTTATTAGTCCTATTTTTAAATTATATTCTCCTCCATATTTTCCTGTTGTGTTTTCACATTTAAAGCTTGGATCTTTTTTTGTATAAAGTCTATCGTATGCCCCATAGTATATAATACTTCCAGATGTTCGTGTTGTTGTATCATTACAAAATTTTGATGTTTCTATATATTCGTCATAAGGCATCATATTTTCACTGTACCAATTTTCCAGATATGTTTTTATTGTACTAGGTGTCCCATCTTGTACGTTTGGTGCGCTATTATCATATGTGTATCCTACGTACTTTTCATCATTCAAATTTTCACTGAATTTACTTTTTCCTATGTTTCCATCTGCAATTAATCTTATTGTTCCATCCCCATTGATTCTTACTATCCTCCATAGCATTTCTTCTCCTGCGTTGTGGTAACTACCATCTGAAGTTGCCCATTTTAGTCCTCTAAACTTTACATAGTTATTTTCTACTGCACCTCTAAAATAGAATGTTTCTCCATCTTCGTCTATGTCTTTTATTAATCCTTCATCTGATGTTGCAACTGTACTAAAATCTGGTTTGTCTTCACTTATTGGTGTATTATCTTCTTTTATTTTTTCACTTAATTTCACACGTTTTTTCGAAGAACCTCCTGCTCCAGTAGATGGAATTGTCAATACTTCATCGTATGATCTATCAGGTGAAGAAATTCCAGAAATAGAATTACAACTACCTATATTTTGTACATATGCATATGTTAATTTAATACCATTTTTTGTTATTTTTACTCCAGATGTTTGCGAATATTTATTTCCATCTGAATCATTTGGTATTTCTGATAATAAGTTTTTTTCTACCATATCATTTAAACTCATGAAGTAACAACCATCTGTTATTGAATTTTTGTAATCATTTGCCCATAATTTTGCAATTGAAATAAATTCTTTTTCTTGTGCACTATCTATTTTTTCCTGATTTCTACTCATTATACCAACTATTGATGGTACTGCTATAGCAACGACTAAACCTAAAATTGCAATTACCGCAAGTAATTCTATTAAAGTAAATCCCTTTTTATTTATCATATAGCAAACACCTCTACAATTATATAAATAGTATAGCATTTCAAACTTTTATAGTCAATTATTGATTACACAAAAAAACACTGATTTTATTCAGCGTTTTCTTCTTTGCCTTTAGCTTTTATTGGTTTTTTATTTTCTTTTTTAGCTCTTTCTTCATCAGTAATTAAAGATAGATTAAGTTTTCCTTTTTTATCATATGATATAGCTTTAGCAACTAAAATATCACCAGTTTTAACTACTTCGCTTGGATGTTTAATTCTGTTAACACTTAAATTAGATACATGTATTAAACCTTCGCATCCAGGCCATAATTCTACAAATGCTCCAAATGATTCTACATTTAATACTTTTACAGTATATGTTTTACCTATTTCTGGTTCTCTAACTATTTCTTCAATCATTTCTTTTGTTTTATTAATAATATCCATGTCATTATGATAAATTATTACTTTACCATCATCTTCTAAATCAACTTTTACAGCATTAACATCATTGACACTTTTTACATTACTAGCTTCCAATATTATGTTAGTTATTGTATCTCCACCACGTCCAATTACATCTTTTATTTTTTCTGGTTTTATCATAAAACTAATTGTTTTAGGTGCATATTTACTAACTTCTTTTCTTGGTTCTTTTATTTGTTTTGTGATTACATCAAGTATTTGCATACGAGCTTTTTTAGCTTGTTCTAAAGCTTCTTTTAAGATTTGTTTTGTAATTCCTTTTATTTTTATATCCATTTGTAAAGCACAAATACCTTCACTTGTTCCTGCAACTTTAAAGTCCATATCTCCTAAATGGTCTTCCATACCTTGAATATCTGTAAGTATTGTATAATCATCACCATCTGTTATAAGTCCCATTGCAATACCTGCAACTGGTGCTTTTATTGGAACACCTGCTGCCATCAGGCTCATACATCCTGCACATATACTTGCTTGTGAAGAAGAACCATTACTTTCTAAGATTTCTGAAACTACACGTATTGTATATGGGAATTCTTCTTCTGATGGTATAACTTGTAAAAGAGCTTTCTCACCTAGTGCTCCATGTCCTATTTCACGACGCCCAGGAGCTCCATATCTTCCAGTTTCACCAACAGAGAATGCTGGAAAATTATAATGTAACATAAATCTTTTTTCATCTTCTGCAGATAATCCATCTAAAATTTGATGTTCTCCTAGTGCTCCTAAAGTAGTTACACTTAAACTTTGTGTTTCACCACGAGTGAAAAGCGCAGAACCATGTGTTCTTGGTAATATATCAATGTCAGTTGATAAAGGTCTAATTTCATCCATTGCTCTACCATCTGCTCTTATATGTTCTTTAACTACTATTCTTCTAAATATTTCATATTCAACTTCTTCTAAAACTAATTTAACTTTAGTAAGAAGTTCATTTAATTCATCATCTTTTAATTTATCTTCGTTTTCTAATTTGTATTTTTCTACTATATTTTCTTTAACACTATCAATCGTTGAATATTTTTCCAGTTTATCTTTAATTCTTAATGCTTCATTTAATTTGTCAGAAGCTAAATTAGATACTTCATTTCTTAATTCGTCACTTATTTCTAGAACTTCATATTCCATTTTTTCTTTTCCAATTTCTTTTATAATTTCTTCTTGGAAACTAACAAGTTCTTTTATAGCGTCATGACCAAACATTAAAGCATCTAACATATCCTTTTCACTTACTTGTTTTGCGCTACTTTCAACCATGTTTATAGCTTCTTTTGTTCCTGCAACAGTTAAATCTATGTCACTGACTTCTAATTGTTCAGGTGTAGGATTTATTACAAATTCTCCATCTACTCTACCAACTTTTACTCCAGCAATTGGTCCATCAAATGGAATTTCACTTATACATGTAGCAAGTGAAGAACCAAAAAGTGCGGTCATTTCTGGTGAGTTATCTTGGTCAACTGATAAAACTGTATTTACCACTTGCACTTCATTTCTAAAGTTTTCTGGAAATAATGGACGCATTGGTCTATCAATCATACGTGCTGCTAAAGTAGCATTTTCTGTTGGTCTACCTTCTCTTTTAATAAATCCACCTGGTATTTTTCCTACAGAATATAATTTTTCTTGATATAAAACCATTAGCGGAAAGAAGTCAGCAAGAATATTTGCATTACTACTTACTACTGATGTTGTTAATACTACTGTATCACCATATCTTACTAATACACTTCCATTAGCTTGTTTAGCCATTTCTCCATTTTCAACCACTATTTTTCTTCCCCTAAAATCAAATTCAAATACTTTTTTCATTTTTACCTCCTATAACATCTCTTTTACGATTATTAATATATTCTAATAACAATTTTTTATTTATATAGTTTTCATTTTGAAAAACGTTTCTCATTGGAAACAAATATTTTGAATTTTCAGCAACATATTGTTTACCAACATATGCAAGATTTTCATCATCTTTTGTAAGTATTGTTTTAATAGTTTCTATTGATGAATCACCATCATAACTTTTATTATCTAATAAGTTAATATATTTCTTATCTTGATATAATAATGGAATATTATTTTCCATTAATCTTGAATCATACCCTAAAGCATTAGCATACCAACTTTGCCAAATCACATTTATATCTGTAATTTCATATATATTTCCTAAAAATACATCAGATAATTTTAATAATTGATTTCTATCATTATTATAAATTTTAATTATTTTGTTCTTTCCTATAATTTTACTATTTACAACATTAGAAAATAAAATAATATTTGATATTTCATTAGTATTATAAGTTTTATAATTTTTATCTAATAAATTAATATAGTTATCATTTTTTTATATAATAAAAGTTCTTCTCCATTTTTGTTATATCCAATAAAGACATTGTTAATATTCATCTAAAGCACCTTCCATTTTTAGTTAATAATTTTAAATTAAAAGACACTTAAAATAAGTGCCTACTTTCTTAAACCTAATTTTTGAATTAATTCACGATATCTAACAATATCAGTTTTCTTTAGATAATCAAGTAAACTACGACGTTTACCAACTTTCATTAATAAACCTCTTTTTGAATGATAGTCATGAATATGTTCTTTTAAATGTTCAGTTAAAACTTCAATTTCCTTTGTAAGAATTGCTACTTGAACTTCAACAGAACCTGTATCTTTTTCATCTTTAGCAAATTCTTTGATAATTTTTGCTTTAACATCCTTATTTAAAGCCATTTCTCTTCCTCCTAACTTTTTATTACACCATAATCTGAGTAAAAGATCGGAGTAATCTATATACTAAGATTTGGAATTACAAATATATATTACATTATATTTTATTTTTTTGCAAGTTATTTATAAAATTTCTTTACCTATTAAGCTTTACTTACCTTTAAATTATTTAGTTGTTTCATAGATAGACCTGTAACTCTTGATATTACATTTACATCTATTTTTTCTTGTAACATTTTTTTAGCATTATTGATGTTATTTTCTTTTATACCCAATTTGATGCCTTCAATTTTTCCTTTTTTAAGTCCTTTTTTAAGTCCTTCTTCTATAGCATCTCTTCTCATTTGTTCCTTTACTTTTTTATCATGTAGTTCTCCATCATATAATCCTATTATAAATTCATCACT
>CANRCS010000003.1 GCA_947629195.1 uncultured Bacilli bacterium
AAATATACTTTAGGTAATTTTATTGAAAGTTTAGAAAATGGCGCAACTGTTCTAATACAAGCTGGTGGTGGATGTAGATATGGTTATTATGCAGAAGTTCAAGAACAAATATTAAGAGATTTAGGTTATAAATTTACATATATTAATCTAGCAAATAAAGGTGGGTTTTCACTTAAAAAGTTTTATAAAGAAATTAAAAAGTTAAATCCTAAACTTAATATATTTAAATACTTATATTATTTATTAGTAACAATTATAACTACAATATATATGGATAAAATAGATAAATTTATAAGAGAAAATATATCTTATGAAGTAAATAGGGGAGTTTTAATTAAAATAAGAACTAAATTTTTAAAAGATATAGATAATAATTTTAAAATACTAGGGGTGCGAAAACTATATAAAATTAACATTAATAAAATGAAATCTCTAATAGATAAAAATAAGAAACAAACATTAAAAATTGGTATTGTAGGAGAGTTATTTTCTCTTATGGAACATAGTAGTAGTTATAATATAGAAGAATTTTTATTAAGTAAAAATATAGAAGTTAGAAGATATACAGACCTTACATGTCTTTTAATAACTAAAAGATTTCAAATGAGAAATTTATTAAAAAAATCAAAATCATTCGCAAAATTTTTTCAAGGAGCAGATGCTACTCCAAATATAAGTCATAGTATAGATATGGCAAATGAAGGATTTGATGGAATAATTCATATGAAACCCATGAGTTGTTCTCCAGAAATAAATGCTGTTCCAATACTTCAAAAGGTAAGTGAAGAATATGATATTCCTATATTATTTTTGACTTTTGATTCACAGTACGCTAAAGGTGCGATAGATACAAGAATAGAAGCATTTTTAGATATGTTGCTTATGAGAAAGGATATGTTAGTAAAATGAAAAATAAATATTATTTAGGAGTTGATATCGGTTCTATTTCTACAAAAGGAGTAATAATTGATAAAGATAACAATATTATCGCAAGTGATTATTTGTGGACTGAAGGTAATCCAATAGAAGCAGTTAAGAAACTAATTAATTCTTTATATGAACAAATTAAAGGTAAAAATATTAATGTAGTTTGTGTTGGAACTACTGGTTCTGCAAGATATTTAATAGGTAAAATTTTAAATGCAGGCATTGTAAAAAATGAAATTACTGCTCATGCAATTGGAACTATGGATAGAGTAGAAGATGTAAAAACTATAATTGAAATTGGTGGGCAAGATTCTAAAATAATTTTAATTGATAAAAATGTTGTAGTTGATTATAATATGAACACTATATGTGCAGCAGGAACAGGAGCATTTTTATCTAGTCAAGCAAAAAGATTGGGAGTTGACATAGAAGAATTTGGTTCTATTGCTCTAAAAAGTAAAAATAGCCCAAGATTATCTGCTAGATGTAGTGTTTTTGCAGAGTCAGATTTAGTTCATAAACTTCAAATGGGATATAAAAAAGAAGATGTAATAAGAGGTTTATGTGATGCGATTGTCTCTAATTATCTTAACAATGTAGCTAAAGGTAAAAAAATTAAAAGTCCTATTGTATTTCAGGGGGGTGTTAGTAAAAATATTGGAGTTAGAAAAGCCTTTGAAGAACAATTAGGAGAAAAAATTACAGTCATTAAAGATGGCCATTTAATGGGTGCTTTAGGAATTGCAATACTTGCTAAAAAATCCGGAATAGAAAAAGAATTTGATTTTAACATAAAAGATATAAACTTTAAAACAATTGGTAGTGAATGTCATGGTTGCAGTAATAATTGTGAAATTGTAAATGTTTACAAAGAAGATGAAATAATTGACAGGTATGGTAATAAATGTGAAAAAGGAATAAGTGTGGGATAATATACAATTAATTTTCAAAAAATAAATTTACACTCTTTTACATAAATAATTAACTTGTAGAAAACTTTCTCTTGACTTGAAATTTAGAATAATGCTATTATGAATATATAAAAGTTGATAGAGTAAAAGGAGTTAAATTAAAATGGTAAAAGAAAAGAATAATACAAAATTTGTGATTGCTATTGTGATATTATCACTCATTGTAGTAGCATTATTTACATATGTAATATGTGATAAGGTTATATTCAATAAATCAAATGACATAGAAGAGAATAATCAAAAAGAATTAGATAAAGAGTCTGAAGATAAGAATGATAAAATATATGATACGGTATCTTTAGATTTTAGTACTTGTGATTTTTCTTCAAACAATATATGTACAAAAGAATCTGGAAAATTTAATATATCAATAGTAGAGAATGATGTAGATGGTATGTCAACGTATACTATTAAAATTAATAATAAAGAAGCATTATCAGATGTACTATACTATTCAAATAAATTTGATATATTAGATGATAATGTAGTTGTATTTGATACTACATTAACAGATGTAAGGTCGACAACATTGTATGCATATGATGATAATGGTAATCAAATTTTAAACGTTAAATCACTAGATACAGATTATCCAACTATGGTATTAGATGAAATAGAATATTCAATAAATCATAAAATTGAAAATAACAAAATAATTGTTAATGGAACTAGACTTTCAAATGGATCATCTCTAGTAGTAGATGATAATAGCGAAAATATAGATACATGCGCCAATAAGGAAAAATATTATAATGAAGTTGTAGAAGGAACCTATGAAATTGAATATATAGGTGATAAAGAGTTTTCAAAAATAAAAAATACTAGTTATAAAACTTTAGGCGAAACAAATTATTGTAAGTAATATTATGGAAGATAAAATTCTCAAAAATATGTAAATAAATGTGAAATAAGTGTGGAATAACTTGTATGAGCTATTCCTTTTTTAAATGTTATATGATATATTATTTGTATAAAAATAGAAAGAGGTTTAAATATGAATAATGGTAAAATGCAAAATGATATGATGTTAGGAGATAAAAAGCCTAAAAAAATTAATACAATTATAATTGGAGTTATAACTTCGATATTTATAATTGCCTTAGGAATTGGAGTATTCATGTATTTTAATACTAATTCAAAATTAATATTATCAAAAAGTATAACAAAACTATACGATAATTTTCTTAATTCAAATAACACAAATAATGTAGTTTCCAAGATATTACAAAATAATAATGTTGAAGTTGATTCAAATGTTGACATAAAAATTAAGGATTCTACTGACTCTCTATCAGGTATAGAAAATATTAATTTTGATTACAAATATATTGAAGATAAAGAAAATGAAAAGGGTTCACTATTTATAGATTCTAAAATCAACAATGAAGATTTTATATATTTAGAATCACTAATGAAAGATAATAAAGTATATTATAAAATTAAAGATATTATGGATACTTATTATTACTCTAATTATGAATTTATAAGTATGTTAAATGATAATAGTACTGAAGATATGAAATATGTTTTAGATATCGTAAAAAATAGTATAATAAAAAGTATTGATGATAAAGACTTAGAAAAAAGTGATACACAAATTAAAATAGATAACAAAGATACTAAAGTTAAAAAAGTTTCATTGAAAATTACTACTGATTTAGTTAAGAAAATAATAAACAATTCCATTGATAACATTAAAAATGATAATAAAGCTATGGATATATTATCAAAAGTTTTAGAAAAGTATAAAGGAGAAGTTACTACATATTTAGATTCAATAGTAAGTACATCATCACAAATTGATAATTCAGATTTAAAAGATGAAGTTATTGTTTACAATATGTATGTTAAAGGATTAAATACAACTGTAAAACATGAATTTGTAATTGAAAATTTTAAAATGCAATATTATGATTATGAGGATGTACATGAAATTTCAATGTCAAGTGAAGGAATAAAAATACTTTCTCTTAAATTTGAAGGAAATGAAAGTGGAAAAATATCTGGTTCAATGTTACTTTCTATTGCAGTTAATGGTGAATATTCAAAAGATGGAATTAAACTTAATTTAAAATCAATAGATAATTCAACTGAAATTGATTTAGATATTAAAAATAATAGTAAAGATACAAATAATGATGAAGAATATAATTTTGATACTACCGTTAAGATGTCTATTAAGGAACAACAAGAAGAAATAATAAATGTAGAAGTAACAAATAAAGGAACATTAAGAAGTGGTAAAAAAGTAGAAGATATAGATGTATCTGATAGTAAAAATATAGATGAAGTAAGTGAAGAAGAATTAAATGAATTACAAGAAAAAATTCAAAATATACCTATAATAAAATCTATTATGGAAAAAGCTAATACCATAATGGAAAATAATGCATTAGATGACAACTTTGATTATAATTATGAAACATATTCATTTTAAAATTAAAAATTGGTGATAAAATCATCATTTTTTTTATATTTAATCTCTCATATTTGACAATTTATGATATACTATTATTACATAGTAAAAGAGGTATAGAAATGGACGAATTTAAAGAAGGAAAAAATTATAAATTAAGTATTATTCATCAAGACCACAATGGAAGAGGGATTGCTAAATTCAATAGATATCCTATTTTTATACCGTATACATTACCAGGTGAGTTAATTGAAGTTAAAATCACTAAAGCCAAAAAGAATTATGCAGAAGGTCTACCTGAAAAATTAATTACAGTATCAAAAAATAGGGTTAAAATTCCTTGTGATTATTTTTATATTTGTGGTGGATGCGATATAATGCATCAAAAATATGAAGATGGATTACACATGAAAAAAAGAAATTTATTAGAACTTTTATATAAATTTGGAAAAATAAATATCAAATTAGTTAAAATTAATGATGTAGTTTCAAGTGATGATATATATAATTACAGAAATAAAGTTACTTTTCATGTAAAAGATAATAAAATAGGGTTTTATAAATACAAAACAAATGATTTAATAAACATGAATAAATGTCTAATAGTTAATGATGTTTTCAATAAAATTCTAAAAGTAATTAAGAAAAACTTAAAGAATAGTGGTATAACTCAAATTACTATGAGATGTGGAGAATACACTAACGAAATAATGGTTATTCTAAAAACTGATAAGGATATTGATGAAAAATTTTATAATAGTATACTTAAAATTGACGAAAATATTAAAAGTATATATCAGTTAAAAAATGATAAGTATAAATTATTATGTGGACAAAAGTATATTCATGATAATTTATTGGATAAAAAATTTCAAATAAGTCCTGATTCATTTTTCCAAATAAATACTAAACAAGCAGAAAAAATGTTTAGTAGAGTTTTAAAATACATTGATGAAAATGATACTAATATACTAGATTTATATTGTGGAATTGGTGTAATTAGTATAATAGTAAGTAATAATAAAAGAAATATAATTGGTGTAGATATAGTTTCAAATGCAATAAAAGATGCTAATACAAATAAAAAAATAAATAAAGTTAAAAATGTAGAATTTATTAATCAAGATGTATCTAATGTATTACCAATTATTAAAAAAGCTAAAAAGAATTTAAATGTTATAATTTTAGACCCACCAAGAACAGGTATTGATAAAAATAGTATAAAAATTATAAATGATTTACTTCCGAAGAAATTAATATATATTTCATGTAATCCCGTAACTTTATCACGTGATTTAAGAGAATTATCACTTAATTATGATATTAAAGAAATTACACCTTTTGATATGTTTCCACTAACTCATCATGTAGAAAGTGTGTGCTTGCTTATACGTAAATAAATATTAAAATTAATATAAGGTGGTGAAAAATATGAAAATAATAAAAAAAATTATTATGTATTCAATTGGTATTCTATTATTTGTAGGTTCTTGTATTTTTATTTATTATATGTGTAAAAATGATACACTATATAATTTGACATACTATGATGATGGAGAACCTGGTTCAAAATATGATATTAGTATCTATAATGATAAAATTGGAATTGTTGAAACACACTTTTGTAGTGCAGTAGATTGTGAATCTAATACTGAAAAATATGAATATAAATACTCCAAAGAAAATATGGAAAAACTAATAAAATTTGTAAAAGGATTAAATATTAAATTATTAGGTGATATAGAAGAAAAGGATTTGAATGATTATCAAAATGATGTAATTAGAGGAATTACTCTTGGAGAAAATTTTTTTGAAATTGCTGTTGAAGAATATAATTATAAAATTGAATATTCAGAAAATAAAAATTTAAGTTATAATATTCACTTTAAAAATGATGGTAGTGTAGTAGTTAAGAAAATTAAAACTAATGATGATTATGATATTACTGATATAGATACTTATAATATTAATTTTAAATCTAAAAATATGGAAGTGTTAAATAACTATGCTAAAGAACTTTTTAAAAACGAAAAAGAAAATGTCATTTATAAAAATTCAACATTATATAAAGATGAAAAAAATATAATGCAAAGTATTATTAAAAATGATGAAACATATTTAAAGAATATAAATGATGAAGTAAAACTTTCCTTTATAATTTCATATAACGGAATTAACTGTGAAACGCCAATATTAAGATTATATGATGATAATACATACGAATATTTTTATACGATATCATATGATGATAAACCTTTAATACCTAAAATGGGAACATATAATTATGATATTTCTAAAATAATAGACAATATAGATAAATATGAAGAAAATCAATCTGGACCATATTCTATTATAGATGCTAATGGTAATAATTACACTACATATAATTCTAATGTAGAATTAAATGAATTTTTAAATTCAATAGATGTAAAATTAGAAACGTGTACAGTAAATCAAGAATAAAAAAATTATAGATTAGATAAATAATATTAATCTATAATTTTTTAGAATTTTCTTGTTGTTTTGCAGCTAAAACAATTATAAGAAAGTTAAAAAATAAAGTCAATCATTGTAAACATCAATAAATAATGTTATGATTAATAAGGTGATGATATTATGTATATATTTACAATGATTGTAAATCAAAATGATAAGTTATTAAATTATTTAATAAATAACATAAAAGATAAATCTAAAAATAATATTAAATCACTTCTTACAAATAAATGTATTGCAATAAATAATATTATAGTTAGTAAATTTGATTATAAATTAAAAACAGGTGATAAAATTTCTATATATAATAAGCAGATAAGAGATAAATCATATAAAATACCAATTAATATTTTATATGAAGATAAAAATATAATAGTCATAGATAAACCAGCAGGTTTATTATCTATTTCAACACCTAAAGAAAAAAATATCACTGCATATCATATCGTGATGAATTATTTAAAAAGTAAAAATAAGAATACAAATATTTTTATAATACATAGATTAGATAGAGATACATCAGGTGTTTTAATGTTTGCTAAAAATGAGAAGGTAAAACATCTTTATCAGGATAATTGGAATAATATAGTTAAAAAAAGAGAATACATTGGTATAGTAGAAGGAAAAGTTAAAGATAAAGTTAAAACAATTAAATCGAATTTAATAGAAGATAATTTTAATATAGTACATTCAACAAACAAAAAATGTGGAAAAGAAGCAATTACACATTATAAACTATTAAGATCAAATAAAAAATATTCACTTTTGGAAATAAATATAGATACAGGAAGAAAAAATCAAATAAGAGTACACATGAATGAAGAAAAAACACCAATTATTGGTGATAAAAAATATTATTCTAAAACAAATCCAATTAAAAGATTAGGACTTCATGCATATAAATTACAACTTGAAAATCCAATGACTAATGAAATATTAACTTTTATATCACCAATACCTTATGAATTTTTTGAACTATTTAAAAGGAATGACTAAATATGATAAATGAAATATTAAAAGAATTAAAAATAAACAAAACAACACTATATAATATATTCTTATCTATAATTTCCTATTTTGGAATAATATTATATTATGGAATATCTAACACTTTAGGATTTAGTATATTTTTTCTTTTAGGATATATCGCACTTTTAATATTTTTTCTTAAAGGTAGAATAAATATAGAGAAAGTTGAGAAAAAATTTTCTATTGTACTTGGGCTATTAATAACAATTATTTTAGTAGTTGGTAAAATGGTTAACAATGTAATATTAGATGATGTTCAAATAATTTTTACACTAAAAAATATAGTTATATCTATTATAGAAATTATTTGTATTTTTCCATTAATATATAGATTACTTAATTACTTTTATTATTATTTTACTAAAATAAATTTAATTTCTAATAATAAAAGAAAAAATATTAATAAATTTTTTATAGTTTCATGGATAATAATATTTATATTTTACTTTATATATTTTATAGTTTATTTTCCTGGTAAATTAACATATGACTCTAATTTGCAAATAGAGTGGATTAAAAATGGAATATTTTCAGATTGGCATCCATTTTTACATACACAGTTAGTCTCAATATTTTATAATATTGGAAATAATATTTTTCATTCAGAAAATATTGGGATTGCAATATATATTTTATTTCAAATGATAATTATGTCATTATTATTTGCTTATGTTTGTAGATACTTATATAAAAAGCAAATTGATATTAGAATATGTTTACTTGTTCTTATTTGTTATGCAATACTTCCACAGTATACTCATTATAGTATTACGTTATGGAAAGATGTATTGTTTGGAGGAGCGTTTGTATTAATACTTATTTCTTTAATAGAATTTTCAAATAATAAATTTAATAAATCACAAATTATATTATTCACTTTAGGATTATTAATGATGTTATTTTTTAGAAATAATGGAATATATATAGTATTATTTATGATACCATTTATACTTTACACATTTAGAAAAAAAATTAGAATTTTTTTACCCTTAATGTTAAGTATTATAACAATATATTTCATAGTAAAAGAACCAATATATAATTTTATAGGTGTCGTAAAAACAAATAGTGTAGAAGCACTATCAATTCCATTGCAACAAATATCAAGAGTTATATCCTTAGAAAAGGATATTGATGAAAAAGATTTAAAATATTTAAATTCTATAATTGATACTTCTAAAATAAAGGAAAATTACACACCATATATTTCTGACCCAATAAAAAATATGATTGATAGAAATAGAATAGAGAAAACGAAATCAGAACTAATTAGTGTATGGTCAAGACTTTTAGTTAAATATCCACAAATCTATGTTGAAGCTTATCTTTCACAAACACTAGGTTATTGGTATACTGATGTAGATTATTGGGTTACTTCAAATTCTAATCAAAAAGATAATATAGTATACAAAGTATTTGATTTAACAGCAAGCAATAATATACCATTTTCAAATTTATGTTGGAGTATTGGATTAGGATTTATAATAACATTATTAAGTTTTACATTGTCTATATGTAGAAAGAATAAAAAATCAATATGTTACATTCCTTTTCTTGGTTTATGGTTAACCATGATGATTGCATCTCCAGTATTTGCAGAGTATAGATACGTATATGGACTTTTCACTTGTATGCCACTTATTATATTAGTTCCATTTTTAAATTCAAAAATATCAATAAATAAAAATAATAGTTTATAAATACAATTAGAAGGGAAGAAATAAATATGGAATATGAAATGAAATTACAACCTAATCATTATAATTTTATACTTAATGGTACAAAAAGAATTGAAATTAGACTTAATGATGAAAAAAGACAACAAATTAAAATTGGAAGTACTATCAAATTTTTAAAAGAACCAGAATTAAATGAATCTTTTAAAGCAAAAGTTGTTGGTTTATTAAGATATAATACTTTTGAAGATATGTTTAAAGATTTTGATATATCTATTTTATCAGATAAATCAATGACTAAAGATGAATTAATTAATGATCTAGAACAATTTTATTCAAAAGAAAAACAAAATAAATATGGGGTTTTGGGAATAAGAATTGAACTAATATAAAATGTTAAAATTACTACATACGACAAAATCAATATGATACATTTTTTCGGTTTATTATTAACTATGATGATTGCATTATTAAATTGACCAGCATAATTTTTAGTGGTCAATTTAACTTTTCAATTGAATAAATTTAAAAAAAAATATTAAAATTGTTGAAATATATAATAAAAATTTTATATAATTAGTCTAGGTTCAGTGTCTAGTAAGTTATTCTTACTAGGCCTTTTTAAACCTAAATTCAAAAATCTTACTAAACTTTGTGTTTATGATAGAGTAATAAACAATAAAAAGACATGAGAAATATTTATAAATGATTATAACTAATTTAGGGGGTACTAAGATGTCAAAATATTAGATTCTTTAATTTCCAACAAATCAAATGTCTATTGTAAAGAGGATTTAATAAGGCATATGAACTTGCCAATCGATTATATAAAGTTAAGACAAATATAAAAAATATTTGTTGTTTTTTTTAAAAGTGTTGACACAATAAAATGTTTTTAATATAATGTTAATAACAACACACCTAATAGAATATAAATTAGTAGGTGATATATTTTTAAAACATGTTATTAACAAAATGTTATAAACATATAATATTAATATATTGCTACACTATAAAATTATTTTTTTAGAAGTTGTTATTAATAAAATATTAATAAGAAAGGAAACGATTAAAATGGGTAAAATTAAAAATTTTAAAATCTACAAAAAAGCATTAATAATTGTAGATATGGTTAATGGATTTGTAAGGGAAGGAGTTTTACATGATGATAAAATATCAAATATAATTCCAAGGCAAATAGAATTAATAAAAGAAAATAAAATGGAAGGAGCATTAATTATCTTTATAAAAGATACACATGATGAAAACTCAGTAGAATTTGAAAGATTTGGTGGTACTAAACATTGCATTAAGAAAACATCTGAAGCAGAACTTGTTAATGAGTTAAAAGAATTTGAATATGATAATGATACTATTTCTATTGAAAAAAACTCAACAAGTTTTATGGAAGCAGAAAAATTTAGAAAAGTGATTGATGAAGCAAGTAATATAAAAGAAGTTGATATAGTAGGATGTTGTACTGATATTTGTGTAGTCAATGGAAGTATGGGACTTTCAAATCACTTTAATGAACAAAATCGTGATGTAAAAATTAAAGTACATAAAGATGCAATCGCAACTTATAATGAAGAAAATAGAAAAGAATATGTTGATGCTGCATGCTTGCTTATGGAACAACAAGGTATTCAATTAGTTAAAAAAAGATAATGGAGGATATAGATATGAAAAATGATAAAATGAGAAATATGGATATAAAATATCAAGTGACAATTAAGGATATTGACCCTATGACTGATAGAAAGATAAAAGAAGAAATTGCTAAAATATTAAAAGAAAATGGATATGAAAATTCTACAGTTGAATATGATACACACAATATGACAATGATGACAGATTTTTATGAAATGACAATGGGTCAAGTTAATTATAAATTTAAAGAATACGATAAAATAGATTACTATGATGGTTTCTTTAGAAAAGAACCACTTAATTCAGGATATGGTATAGTTGGTGGACTAGATAAATTTATTAAATATATAAAAGAATTTCATTTTACAGATGAAGATATTGAATTTTTAAGAGAAAAAACAGATTTAGATGATGATTTCCTAGATTACCTAAGACACTTACAATTTACAGGAGATGTATGGGCTATGCCAGATGGTACACCAATTTTTAGAAATGAACCATTTATAACAGTAAGAGCGCCACGTATCCAATGTAAATTAATCGAAACTGCTATGCTTTCTATTTATAATGCAAATATTGGATATTCAACTGCCGCTACTAAAATTACTAATGCAGCAGGAGATGTACCAGTAATGGCTTTTGGAGCACGTCGTGCATATGGATCAGAAGCAGCAGTTGATGCAGATTACTATGCAATGATGGCAGGATGTATGGGAACTTCAAATGTAAAAGCAGCTAAGGAAACAAATACAAAACCACTTGGTACTATGGCACATTCTGGAGTAATGGAAGCACATAGTGAAAAAGAAGCATTTAAAAAATATGGAGAAGCATTCCCTAATAGTACAACACTTTTAGTTGACACTTATGATACGTTAAATGGTACACAAAATGCTGTTGACGTATGTAAAGAAAATAGAATTGAACTTAAAGGCATAAGAATTGATAGTGGTGATTTAGCATATTTATCAAAAGAAGCAAAGAAAATTATGGAAAGAGATTTTCCAAATGCTAAAGTTTGTTTATCAAATGGACTAACTGCTGAAACTATTGAAACTTTGAAAAATCAAGGTGCAATAATGGACTCATTAGGAGTAGGAGATAACATATCTTCTCCAGATAAAAGAGTTGGAGCCGTATATAAATTAAGTGCTACTGAAGAAGATGGAAAAATTATTCCAAAAATTAAAGTTAGTGGTGATTCAATAAAAACAACTAATCCTGGATTTAAAAAAGTATATCGTTTCTATGATAAAACAACAGGATATGCATTAGGTGATGTAATTGCTATGGCAGATGAAATAATTCCAAAAGATAAATACACATTAGTTTGTGATACTGAACCATGGAAGAAAACAAAACTAGAAAATTATGAAGTTAGAGAATTACACGTACCAATATTTAAAAATGGTGAAGTTGTATATAAAACTCCAACACTAAAAGAAAAATATGAATATTTCAAAAAAGAAATAGAAACATTATATCCAGAAGTTAAAAGAAGTGCAAAACCACATAAATATTATGTTGATTTAAGTGATAAATTAAGAGAATTAAAATTACAACTTATCGAAAATGTTCAAAAAGAAAATGAAAATAATAGGGCAAAACAAAAAAGACTTGGTGAATAATTAATGAGAAAAGAAAAACTAGAAGAACTTAAAAGTTATATTGAAGAATTTAAAACAATAAGAACAGAATCGATAAATAATAAAGAATCTGGATTAAAGGAAGATAAAAGTTTTCTAAAAATTGAAAAAAATAAATACTATTTAAATAATGGTAAATCTATAATTAGAGAAAAATTGATTAAAAATAATAATGATGGTAGTGCAGCAATAATCTTACCTGTAACTAAAGATAATAATACATTACTTATAGTTGAACCAAGAGTTTTAACAAAACTTGGAGTAGGAGTAGGATTTCCTGCAGGATACATAGAAAAAAATGAAAGTCCTAATGTTGCTGCACTAAGAGAATTAAGAGAAGAAACAGGATACGTTCCACAGTCGATTAACGATTTAAAATTACTTGCTACTTTTTATCAAGATGAAGGATGTTCTAAAGCATTAAATCATGTGTTTTTAGCCCTTAACTGTGAAAAGAAATTTAATCAAAAATTAGATGAGAGTGAATACATAAAATATTTTGAATGTACATATGATGAAGCTTTAGAACTAGTAGATATGGGATATATATGTGGAGCAAATTCTATTATCGCACTAGAAAAATCAAAGAAATTTATTAAAAAATAATTAAGAAATACATAGTTTTTATATATAAATGTGAAACTATTATACAAAGGAGATAGATAAAATGAAAAAGTATGGTTATGTAAGAGTAGGAGCAGTTGTTCCTGAAATAGAAGTTGGAAATGTTAAATTTAATACAAAAGAAATAATAAAACAAATTAAAAAATCTTATAACAAGAAAGTTCAAATAGTAACATTTCCTGAACTATGTTTGACAGGATATACATGTTCAGACCTTTTCTTTCAAGAAATATTGCTTGAAAAAGCACTTGATGGGCTAAATAAAATTTTAAATGAAACAAAAGATATAAGTATCATTTCAATTATAGGAATGCCTTTAAGTGTAGACAATAAAATTTATAATACAGCCATAGTAATAAGAAAAGGTAAGATTCTAGGAGTAATTCCAAAAACATATATTCCTAATTATAATGAATTTTATGAAAAAAGATGGTTTTCAACAAGTTTTGATGTTATAAGTGATGAAATAACAATTTTAAATCAAGTAGTACCATTTGGAACTAATATATTATTTCAAGATATGGAAGTTCAAAGTATATGTTTTGGAGTAGAAATTTGTGAAGATTTATGGAGCGTTAATCCACCAAGCAATAGCCATACTGTAAATGGTGCGACAATAATTTTCAATTTATCTGCAAGTAATGAAATAATTGGTAAAAAAGAATATAGAAGAAATTTAGTTAAGATGCAATCTGCAAAATGTATATGTGGATATGTATATGCATCTAGTGGAGTAAATGAATCAAGTACAGATGTTGTTTTCTCAGGGCACTCAATTATATGTGAAAATGGTAGTATTCTATGTGAAAATGATAGATTTGATTTCAAAAGTAATACAATAATTAACGATATTGATGTTCAAAGAATTATGAATAATAGATATAAAAATACAAGTTTTATAAATGATAATAAAAGTAAAAATTATAGAAAAGTATTAGTTAATATTAAAGATAAAAATGAAAAATTAATAAGAAGTTATACAAAATATCCATTTGTACCTAAAAATGAAACAAAAAGATTTGAAAGATGTGAAGAAATATTTAAAATTCAAGCATCAGGGTTGGCTAAAAGATTAAAACATACTAAAATTCAAAAATGTGTTATAGGAATATCAGGTGGATTAGATTCAACACTTGCATTTCTAGTAATAACTAGAGCATTTGAAATACTTGGTATTGATAATAAAAATATAATTGCAGTTACAATGCCAGGATTTGGTACTACAAATAGAACATATACAAATTCTATTAATTTAATAAAAAACTATGGGGCAACACTAAAAGAAGTAAATATAAAATCTGCATGCTTAAGACATTTTAAAGATATAAATCATGATGAAAATATCCATGATATAACTTATGAAAATTCTCAAGCAAGAGAAAGAACTCAAATCTTAATGGATATTGCAAATAAGGAAAATGCTTTAGTAATAGGTACAGGTGATTTGTCAGAGTTAGCACTTGGTTGGTGTACTTATAATGGAGATCATATGAGCATGTATGCAGTTAATACATCAATTCCAAAAACATTAGTAAGATATTTAGTTCAATATATAGCAGATACTACAAAAGATAAACGTTCTAAAAAAACTATATATGATATTTTAGATACACCAATTTCACCTGAATTATTACCTCCTGATAAATATGGAAAAATAAAACAAAAAACAGAAAAGTCAATTGGACCATACGTATTACATGATTTCTATTTGTATCACTTTTTAAGATATGGTGCACCTCCAAAAAAAATATACTATATTGCATGTAAAACTTTTGAAAAAGATTTTACAAAAGAAGAAATTAAAAAATGGTTAATAGTATTTATAAATAGATTTTTCTCACAACAATTTAAAAGAAGTTGCATGCCAGACGGTATAAAAGTAGGAACTATTAGCTTATCTCCTAGAGGTGATCATCGTATGCCATCAGATGCAGATAAAGAAATATGGATTAATGAATTAAAGGGAAAGTAGGATACTTATGAAAAATGATGATTTAAGAATAATTACTTTAGATAATTGTACTGATTTTGGAATTAAGGTAAATAAAAATATAAACAAAATTAGGAAAAATAATAAAAATTATATAATTCCTGTCACAAGTAGTAGATTTAGCAATGGTGAAGGGAAAGTTAAAATTGAAGCAAGTGTTCGTGATAAAGATTTATATATAATATCTGATGTAGGAAATTACGGTATGAGTTATAAAATACATGGGATGAAACATATTATAAGTCCAGATGAACATTTTCAAGATATAAAAAGAGTAATATCAGCAACAAGTGGTCATGCATCAAGAATAACTGTTGTAATGCCATTACTATATCAATCTAGACAACATAAAAGAAAGCCAAGAGAATCACTAGATTGTGCAATCGCACTTCAAGAATTAGAACAATTAGGAGTTAATAACATAATAACATTTGATGCACATGATGCTAATGTAAGTAATGCAATTCCTAAACTTCCATTTGAAAATATTTATCCTACTCATACCATTTTGAATGATTTAATAGATACTGAAAGAATAAAGAAAGATAACTTATTAGTAGTAAGTCCTGATATGGGAGCGATGGAACGTGCGAGATATTATGCAGAAATGCTTTCTTGTGATGTTGGAGTATTTTATAAAAGACGTGATTTATCAAAAGTTGTAAATGGTAAAAATCCAATTATAGAGCATGTATATATGGGTTGTGATGTTAAAAATAAAGATATTATCGTAGTTGATGATATGATTGCATCAGGAGCAAGTATGATTGATGTTGCTAATGAACTTAAAGAAAAAGGAGCAAAAAAAATATATTTAATCGCAACTTTTGCATTACTAACCGAAGGTCCAAATTGTTTTGTAGATGCATATAAAAAAGGTTTATTCAATAAACTTTACACAACAAATCTATCATATGTTCCAGATAGTATTAAAAATAATAAATGGTATCATGAAGTAGATTGCTCTAATCAACTCGCATTAATTATAGATAAACTTAATAAAAGAGAATCAATCAATGGATTATTTGATAGTAAAAAAGAAATTTTAAAAAAGATAAGAAGCGTGAATAAAGATGAAAATAGGAGTATATGTAGGTAGTTTTAATCCTGTACACAAAGGACATTCAAGAATAGTTAAAGAACTTATAGATAAAAAAATATTAGATAAAGTTATAATTATTCCAACTAAAAATTATTGGGATAAACAAAATTTAATTTCTATAGAACATAGGGTGAATATGTTAAAGTTTTTGGAAAATGAAAAAATAAAAGTGTGTAAAAAGTATAGTAATTATGAATATACATATCAAATATTAAATGATTTAAAAAAAGAGTACATCAATGATGAACTATATTTAATAATAGGTGCAGATATAATGCCAAAGTTTCATTTATGGAAAAACATAGAAGAAATTTTAAAATTTAAAATATTAGTAATAAATAGAGATGATATAAAAATAGAAGATTATATTAATAGTTTTCAGAATAAGAATAATTTTATAATAGTAAACGATATTGAAAAAATTGACATATCATCAACTAATATAAGAAATAATTTAGATGAGATGTCAAAATATTTGGATATAGAAGTTTATAACTATATAAAAAATAATAAGTTGTATTTAAACAACTTAGAAAAATAATATATAAATAAATTTTTATTGTTCTAACATATTAAATAATATATAATATTTATATAAGGATGTGATAATATGTTAGGTTCAATAATAGGTGATATAGTAGGTTCTAGTTATGAAGTATTAGAAGTAAATGATAAGAGAATAAAGGGTAAAAGAGATTATGAAGATAGAATTAAAATTTTAAATTCAAATATTACTTTATTTAATGATGATTCTAGTTATACAGATGATAGTGTTTTAACTACTGCTGTTGCAGATACACTTTTAAATAATAAAAACTATGAATATTATTTAAGAAAATATGGTAATAAAGAATTAAAACTAGGATTAGACAAATATGGAAGAAGTAGATTTGGAAAAGGATTTATTAACTGGTTAAAGAGTGATGTACAAGGAATTAGTTATGGAAATGGAAGTGCGATGCGTATTGCGCCTGTTGCTTACTATTTTGATAATCTTGATGATATCTACAAAAACGCTATTGAAGCAACTATACCAAGTCATAACAATAATGAAGCAATCAATGGAGCTTTAGCAGTTTGTGATACTATTTATCTTGCAAAAAACAAATATTCTAAAGAAGAAATAAAAAATTATATAGAAGAAAAATATAATTATAATTTAAATTTTGATTTAGAAGATTTACAAAAAAATTATACATTTTCAAGTAAATGTATAGATACTGTACCACAAGCAATATATATATTTTTAATTTCAAATGATTTTGAAGATGCAATAAGAAAATCTATTTCAATAGGAGGAGATGCTGATACTATTGCTTGTATTGTAGGTGGTATTAGTGAAACATATTATGGTATACCAGATAATATTAAGAAAGATGTACAAAAATATATACCAGAATATATGAAAAGTATAATTAGTAATTTCTATCAAGAGTTAGAATTAAAAAATAATAATAAAATATTTAAGAAGGAGCTTTAAAATGCAAAGTAAATTAGAAACAATTGTAAAAATTTTAACAGATAAAAAAAAGACTATTTCAACTATGGAATCATGTACAGGTGGTGGAGTATGTAATGCAATTACAAATATAGAAGGGGCAAGTGAAGTAATGAAGTTTAGCGCAGTTACATATTCTAATGAATTTAAAATTAAAATGGGAGTTAATAAAGAGACAATCGATAAATATTCAGTTTATAGTATAAATGTTGCTCGTGAAATGAGCAAAGCAATAACTGATTATACCAATTCAAATTATGGAGTAGGAGTAACAGGTAAATTAAATAGAGTTGATAAAAATAATCCTTTTGGTGAAGATAACATTACATTTGTAAGTATATATGATAGAGACTTAGATAAGTACTATACACTAAGTATCGAAGCAACAAAATCTTCAAGAAATATGAATAAAGAATTAATAATAGATAAAATTGCAACATTGCTTTTACAAATAATATAAAGTAGGTGATATGATGAAGAGAATTATTAATAGGATAAAATTATTCTCTAATAATAATGACAAGTCAAGAACTTTTGAGCAGAAAATAAAAGAACAATTAATAGAAAAAGGATTTGAAATCGTAGATTCCAACTATGATTTAGCAATCGCAATTGGTGGGGATGGCTCATTTTTAAGAATGATTAAAAATAATTCATTTAATTCTAATATATATTATATTGGTATTAATGCAGGTACACTAGGATTTTTACAAGAAATAAAAATAGATGAAAGTCAAAAATTTATTGAAAAATTAAATAATAATGAATTTAGAATAGATGAGATTGGAGTACAAGAAACAGAAGTATTTTACAATAATGAAACATCAAAATTTTACACTTTAAATGAAATAGTAGTTAGAGATAAAGAATTAAATACGACAGTAATTGATGTAAATATAGACGGTGAATTATTAGAAAAATTTGTTGGAGACGGTTTGTTAGTATCAACATCAATTGGCTCAACTGCATATAATCTTAGCTTTGGTGGAAGTATAATTTATAGTTCATTACACACATTACAAATTACACCAGTAGCTCCATTAAATAATAAATCATATAGAAATCTTTTAAACTCAGTAGTTATACCAGAAAATAAAAAAATAACTTTAATACCTGATAAGAGTAAGAATAACTTACTTATTAGTGTTGATGGTGAAAATTCTATATATGATAACGTAGAAAAAATTGAAACATCAGTAAGCAATAAAAAAATTAAATGTTTAAGAATGAATAATTACGATTATACTAAAATAATTAATGATAAATTTTTAAAGTAATTGCTAAGTTTTTAAATTTATGCTATTATGAATATGGATGAGATATATCTCATAAAATAAAAAAGGATACGTTTGATTGTCGTTAATCAGATGCTTATATTATTTAAAAATAATTTGTAATATGATTACAGTAAATAATAGTAATATTATGTAATATAAAGATAATTCTCTTTTACTCATCCATTATGTAACATGAAGGAGAAGTATCTGACATTAATCAAATGTATCCAAATTTATTATAGTAAATATGTATTAACCAGCAATCAACATTGTTGGTTTTTTATAAAATTATTTGTGATTGCTAATGAAATTAAAGTGTGTTAGAATATAAAACAATTAATAAATTTACTTAGGGGTGTTTCAAATGGATGAAATAACATTATTAAGTGAAAAACAGGTTGCTGGGAAAAATAAATTAGTTATGTTTAATAAAACAATACAAGGAGCAAGAATAACAGATTTTTCTGTACTACTTGGTGAACATTATAATTCATATATTAGGACAGGATGCTACTGGATAAAATCGAATAGTAAATATAATATTATTAATGACTATGGTTATAGAAGTTATAAATATACAAATCGTCGTGATAATGGAATACGACCTATCATGTCTTACTCAAATATTAAAAATGATATTTCAAATGAAAGAATTAATAGAAATGGAATAGTAGAAGTAGAATATGGTGAATATCCTCAATATGCAGTAGATAATATTTTACAAGATAAATTAGAAAAATTATATAAAAATGGTAAATTATCTGAAACAGGTAAAACATATACAACAGACTCTAGAAAATATTATGAAAATAAAATGGACTTTTTACCACAAGAACATATAGAATATGAATTTGATAATAAAAAATATGTAAGAGTTAAAGTAAATTCATTCTATGATGGAAGATTATTTACGCTATCAAATAGTGAAAAATATAAAGATGATGATTATGTGTGGGTAGAAGTATCGAAATTAAAGTGGTTAGTAGATGAAGAAAATGATATTACATTGTCTAGTGATATATTAGTTGCTGGTATCCAATTTGATAAAAAAATAAATTATTATGGAAACTTTGAAAATACAAATATATATAAATTTTTAAATACATACTTTATAAAAGATATACAAACAAAAGAAAAATATATAGACATAAGTAAAATATCTGGAACATATGAAGAAGCAATGGCATTAATAGAAGAAGCAAAAAGAAGACATAATGAAATTTTAGATAAATCTATTATTGGTAAAACTTTAATAAAACATCTGTAAAAATATTGAATTTATGATATTATGAATATGTCAAGGAAACTTGAATATGTATAAATAAAGGATACATTTGATTGTCGTGAATCAGATGCTCATATTATTAAAAATAATTAGTAATATAATTACAGTATATAATAGCAATATTATGTAATAAAAAGATATAATCAAATGTATCCAATTATTATTGATAACAGATCTAAAAAACAAGAGAATTAGTCTTTTTCTTGTTTTTTTATTTTCTTTATAAATTCTCTTTTACAAACATAGCTAGGTTAATATCTGCTGAAGCTAAATCATAATTTAATAAGTCATTTTTACTAACCCATTTATATTCCAAATGGTCATGTAGTTTAATTGTTCCATTAATATAATTACATTTATATAATTTTAAGTCTACTTCTTTTTCTGGATATTTAAAAATATTATTTGTAACAAATTCTTTTGCCTTAACATCAATTTCAAATTCTTCTTTAATTTCTCTTTCAATTGCTTTTAATTCACTTTCATTTTCTTTTACCTTACCACCTGGAAATTCCCACTTTCCTAATACATTTTTATCACCAGTAGAACGCTTCGCAATTAAAAACTTTCCATCATTTTCAATTAATGCAGCTACAACTTTAATCATTTCAAATCACCAAATAGATTGTATCATATACACATACTTTTAACAAATTCAATAAGATTTATGTTATAATCAAAGTATAAAAAAGAGGTGTAAAAATGCAAAAAGAATATAATAGTGAAGAAGAATTTTTAAAAAATTATAATCCAGATGAATTTGAAAAATTATCTATGACAACAGATATAATAATTTTTAGTGTTTCTAATAAAGAACAAAACAATTATAGAAAATTAGGTGAAAAAAGTTTAAGTGTTTTATTAGTTAAAAGAAATGATTATCCTTTTAAAGACATGTGGTGTTTACCAGGTGGATTTCTAGATGTTAAAAATGAAACATTAGATGAAGCAGCATCAAGAATATTAACCCTTGAAACAAATATTCATGATATATATATAGAACAGTTATACACATTTAGTGATATAAATAGAGACCCAAGAATGAGAGTAGTATCTACATCATATATGGCATTAATTGATAAAAACAGATTAAAAGATAAATTATCATGCAATGCTTCATGGTTTGACATAAGTTATACAGAAGATGATAATAATATAGATGTAGTTTTAAATAATGGAAATGAAATAATAACTTTTAAAATTAAAAAAACATTAAAAGAATTAACAACAGATAGATATAAATACACGATTGCAGCAAATGATAAATTAGCTTTTGACCATCCATTAGTTATAGTATCAGGATTATCAAGACTTAAAAATAAATTAGAGTATACAGATATAGTATTTAATATGATGCCAGAATATTTTACCTTAGGAGAATTACAACAAGTATATGAAGTTATTTTAGGAAAAGAATTATTAGACCCTGCATTTAGAAGAATTATTGCGAATAAGGTTGTTAAAACTTCTAAAGTTCAAACAGGTGGAGGACATAGACCATCTGCACTATTCAAGTATAAAAAGAAGATTTAAATGAAAAATAAAACATTGAAAGTAAATCATGAATTAGAACCAATATATAATCATAACTCAAAAATATTAATATTAGGTTCAATTCCTTCTCCAAAGTCTAGAGAATATGGTTTTTATTATGCACATCCACAAAATAAATTTTGGAAAGTTTTATCATCCATTTTAAATAAAGAAATTGAAAATAACACAGAAAGCAAAATATCTTTTTTACTAGATAACAAAATAGCTTTATGGGATGTAATTAGTTCATGTAATATAGTTGGTGCACAAGATACAAGTATTAAAAATGTGAAAGTAAACGACATAGACAAAATCATTAATAACTCAAATGTTAAAATAATATTTACAACAGGTAAAAAAGCAGATGAACTTTATATGAGATATTGTTATCCTAAAACTAAAATTAAATCTATATATTTGCCATCTACTTCACCAGCAAATTGTGCGAATTACTCATTAGAACAACTAATTGAAAAGTATAAAATTATTTTGGACTATTTAAAATAAATACTGATTACTATTTTTTAATTTATTCACATATAAATTAATAGGTGAGTTTATATGTTGAATATTAAGACAAATTCCAAGTTAGTTTGCATGAATGATACATTTATAGCTATAAAGGGAATTGATAGTGATGGACATGATTATATAGAAGATGCAATTAAAAATGGAGCAACTACAATCGTATGTGAAAGGGGAAGTTATCCTGTCAATACAATTTTAGTTAGTGATACAAAAAAATTTTTAACTGAATATTTATATACAAAATATTATAATAAAATTAAAAATATTAAATTAATTGGTGTGACAGGTACAAATGGTAAGACAACAAGTTGTTTTTTAATATATCAAGCATTAAATAAATTAGGTATAAAAACTGCTTATATTGGAACAATAGGTTTTTATATAGAAGATGAAGTAAGAGAATTAGAAAGAACTACTCCAGAATTATTAGACATATATAATATGTTGCTTGAGTGTAGTAAAAAAAATATAGAATATGTAGTAATGGAAGCAAGCAGTCATGCACTAGAATTATCAAGACTAGAAACTTTAATGTTCGATTTTGCAATTTTTACAAATCTAACACAAGATCATTTAGATTTTCATAAGACATTTGATAATTATGCAAAAGCCAAACATAAATTATTTGAGAAAGTAAAACCCTATGGATATTCTATAATAAATATTGATGATAAGTATTATAAAAAAATAGAAAATAATAATACTAATAATATATATTATGGTTTCAAAGATTGTGATTATAAAATTATAAACTATAGATATAATAATTTCAAAATGATATTCAAAGTGTCAATTAATAATAAAATTTACGAATTTAAAACAAAACTTTTAGGAAAATATAACATTTATAACTTAATGAGTGTTATAATAGTTTTAAACAAATTAAATATAGAAATAGATAAAATTAAAGAGATAGTAGAAACATTAGATCATCCAAAAGGAAGGATGGATACTATAAATTATAAAAACTCTTTAATAATAATTGATTATGCTCATACACCTGATGCTATATTTAATGCAATTAGTTCCGTAAAAGAATATACAAAAGGTAAGATTTATAGTATAATTGGTTGCGGTGGAAATAGGGATAAAACTAAAAGAAAAATTATGACATTTTATTCTACAATATTATCTGATAAAGTAATAATAACATCAGATAATCCAAGATTTGAAGATATAAATGATATAGTTAATGATATGACTTCTAACATGATTAAAAATAATTATGAAGTTATAGTAGATAGAAAAGAAGCTATAATTAATGGTATAAAATTGCTTAAAGAAAATGATGTATTATTAATTTTAGGTAAAGGACACGAAAATTATCAAGTTATTAATGATATTAAATATCATCATGATGATAAGGAATGTGTATTAGAATATATAGATAGGGTGAGTTAAATGCTATTATTAACCAAAACAGTATTATCATTAATGATAGGATTTTTATTAGCAACATTATTTGGATTATTTTTAATACCACTATTAAAAAAATTAAATGTAAAACAAAGACTTAGTATTTATATGGAAGAAGCACATAGAAAAAAAAGTGGAACTCCTACAATGGGTGGTTTAATATTTTTAATTCCAACATTTTTAACTACAGTTATTTTGACCTTAATGGGTAAAATTGAAATAACTACAAATCTTATAATAATTTTATTTGTTTTAGTAGGTTATGCAATTATTGGTTTCTTAGATGATTATTTGATTATTAAAAGACATGATAATAAGGGATTAACTGAAATACAAAAATTATTTGGTCAATTAGTAATGGCAATCATATTTTTCTTTATATATATGAAAACAGATGGGCAAACATCCCTAGTAATTTCGACCCTTGGAATAAATATAGAACTAGGATGGCTTTATGGAGTATTTATATTGTTTGCCTTAATTGCAGGTTCTAATGCTGTTAATATAACAGATGGATTAGATGGATTAGCAGGCGGATTATCTGCAATTGCATGTGTAGCATTTGGGTTAATTTCCTTTAGTGCAGGATTTGAAGACATTGGAATTTTCTGCTTTATACTATGTGGAACATTATTTGGATTTTTAGTATATAATATACACCCTGCTAAAATATTTATGGGTGATACTGGTTCACTTGCCCTAGGAGCTGTATTAGTTTCAATCGCAATATTAATAAGAAGAGAATTGACATTAGTAGTTGTTATGGGAGTTTTTATTATCGAAACATTAACAGTTATTTTACAAGTTATATGGTTAAAACTATTTAAAAAGCGTCTATTTTTAATGACACCACTTCATCATCATTTTGAAAAATTAGGTTGGAGTGAGGTAGACATTGTTAAACTGTTTTGGGTTGTTGGACTTATTCTTAGTATGGCTGGAATATTCTTTGGAGTATGGTTATAATTTATTAAAGTTTCTCGTAATGGGAAATTTTTTATTTTATTATTGATTTGAAAATCAAAAAGTAGTAGAATAACTAACCAAGTGGTGAATTACTATGACTGATGATTTAAAAATAATAAAGAAGAAATATGGAGAAAAGATGTCAAAACTTTGTAGGAGACTTTTCCCATCAATATTAGAAACAGAAGGTTTAATGTCCAAATTATTATTAGACAATTTTGATGCTAATCATCAATTATATGATGATATAGTTAATAATAATTTGGAGATTAAATTTAAAAATTATTTAAATGAGGCAAATGATTTATTAAACAAACCAGAAAGAAAGATAAATGATATTAAATATACTCCAAAAGAATTATTTGATATGGCAGGATATATTTTATACGATGAATGTAGATGTGAAAAAGATATACAAAAATTTGAGAAATATTATGCAAATGATGAAGAATTATGTACCTTTAAAGGTGGAAGATTAAACAAGTGTAGAGTATTTTTTGCCGTAAAGAAAAACATTGATGAAATAAATAGAGAAAATTTTGAAACTCCACAAAGACAAGATGAATATGGCACATCAGTATTAAGTATCCAATTTACTAAAGATGGTACTAACACATTATCAATTAAAAATAGATATAACCATACAGTTAATAATCCAGATGCAACTTTTTCAAATAACCTAGATAATATAATGCCAGGATTAACGGATAGTTTTGAAAAGTATTATGGAATAGTTCAAAAATTTAAAAACAATAAATTCGAGTTACCTGGATATATAAGAGGAAATGATGGTAAAATTTATAAATATAATTATGAAATAGATAATATACATTATTG
>CANRCS010000004.1 GCA_947629195.1 uncultured Bacilli bacterium
TTATTAAATTAGCCACAAAAAAAAGATAACTTTTTTTTATTTATCTTTTTTTCTAAAATTGACTGTGAATTGTAACATTCTCTGAATTCTCAGAGTAAATACAACTTTCTAAAATTAATTGTATTTACTCTGAGAATTCAGACTTTTAAGCGATTGCCATGGGTGTAAAAAATTTTTCGGGGTAAAATAGTAATTTTTGGCTTTTTTCTTCATTAACATATATTGTAAATTTATTTTCTACATTACTTTTTTATACTTAAGACAATTCCTATTCTAAGCATAATTTTATCATATATTTTGAATTCTTACCCCGGAATTTTTTTTACACCCTCATCTATACTTTTATATTTACAAATAATATTTTTTATTAATATCGCAAATCCATAATCATTACAATTTTTAACTATATCATCAAAATAATCTATAATAATTGAATAATCGTTTGTAATAGTAATGTATTTTATTAAAAATAGTTGAAGATTAACATAATATTTAAGTATTAAATCTATATTGCTTCTAATAATTTTTATATGATTAATATTATCTGTGTTCAAAATATCAGAGAAATATTTATCTATTAAATTAGGATGTATTAATTTAGGAATCATTATAAAAATGTTTTCATCATTAACATTGTTAATAGAATTGTCTATTATATTTAACCATTTATCTTTCATGATACACCCCACTACTATATAAAGAGTATAACATAAAGGCGATATAAATTAAATATTTATATCACCTGACACAACATCTTTTAAATACCTTAAATATAATTCAAATACATTTGCTTTTTTAATATCCTCATCAACACTTACAGGGATTTCTCTTATTACGTTATCATCTTCTTTTACTTTTAAGATACCAACTTTTTCACCTTTTTTAATTGGAACCTTTATATCGTCTAATTCTAACTCATAAGAACTATTTTTCTTTTTTTCACCCTTTTTGTGTAATAATGTTACATCTTGAATTGGAACTATATTTACATTTTCTTTAGTTGATTTAGAAATTTTAGCTTTTCCAATAACACTATTTTTTGTAAGCATAGTTTCTAGTTCATATTGTTCGAATCCATAATCTAATAGTTTTGTAGTTTCACTATTTCTTGTCGAACTATCTGGTTCACCCATAACTACGGTTATAAGTCTCATTCCATCTTTTTTAGCTGTAGCAGTAAGACAGTATCCAGCTTCTTTGGTATATCCTGTTTTAAGTCCATCTGCGCCTTTGTAAAATCTAACTAATTTATTAGTATTAACAAGCCATACTTGTTCATTAGTATTTGCTCTTAAATAATCTTCATATATTGATGAAAACTCCAAAATTTTTTCATGTGAAACTAATTCTCTAGCAATCGTTGCCATATCAAGTGCAGTTGAATAATGGTTTGCTTCATCTAATCCATGAACATTTTTAAAGTTTGTATTTTTAAGATTTAATTCTCTTGCTTTTTCATTCATCTTTTTTACAAATGCTTCTTCGGTACCTGCAACTCTTTCAGCAAGCGCTACCACAGCATCTGTCATTGTTACTAAAAAGCAGTAAGAAGTCGTTTAAATTTAAGCTACTATTGTAGCCAAGTATATTAAGTTTAAAATGTAACATTACTTTATGAATGTTCTCCTCTTCTTCTAGTTTTTCAACATATATGGTATCTATTATGCTTCCAAATATTCTAAATACTGATTCATCATCATTTAAAATTACACTTTTTATTTTTTTATAAAAATTATCTATACTATCTTTATAATTATCTTCTTTAGTTATAGATAGATAATCAATCTTTCTCTTTTCTAAAATATTTAAATCTGAATTATATTTTTTTCTTTGTATATTATATTCTTCTGAATCTATTTCTTTTCTAGCTCTCATATTAATAAGTTCTGTTTTAGCACTTTTAATATCTTCTATTTTTTTATCTATATCAATTATCTTTTTAGTATAATCAGTTTTTACTTTTACCTCGTTTATTAGATTATATATTTCTTTTATAATATCACTTTCTTTACTTAAAAAAGTATTAGCCATATTTTTAAATATATCTAATAATTCCTCATAGTGAATAATTGGTGTATTACAACCATTTGCTTTTTGCCTACCATATTTTCTATAATTAGAACAACCCCAATACTTACTTTCTACCCCTGTTCTTTTATTCTTATAACTTCCTTTTATAAAAGTTGCTCCATCATGATAACATTTAATCTTACCAGAGAGTGCATATCTCATATCAGTTCTAGTATGAGTTTTATGTTTATGAGAATTCTTATTTAATATTTCATTACATTTTTCCCATAGATCTTCTGATACAATTGGTGGACAACTTTTATTATCTTTATAAATTATCCATTCTTCAGGTTTAAATCTAATTCTTTTTTTAGAATGATAATCTACTGTTGTTTCTTTATGAGCACAAAAATAGCCTTTATATTTTGGATTTCTAATTATTCTTCCAATTACAGTTCCAGCAAGTGGTTTATTTGTCTTACTAACTATATTGTATTTATCATATAAATAATGACCTAATTTAGATGTCCCCATATGTTCTTTACTATATTCATTAAATATAAGTCTAATTAACTCTGCTTCTTCTTCTACTATTTCTAATTTACCTTTATTTTTTTTATATCCATAAAAATTATCGTTACCAGGAACCACTCCCTTTTCTATACTCCTTTTATATCCAAATCTAATTCTTTCTGATAGTTTTCTTATTTCATCTTGAGCAATAGATGACATAATAGTTAAACGAAGTTCAGAATCTGAATCAAATGTATTTATATTATCATTTAGGAAAAATACACCTACTCCATATGATAATAATTCTTGCGTATATTTTATACTATCAACAGTGTTTCTTGAAAATCTTGATATTTCTTTTGTAAGTATTAAATTAAATTTGCCTATCTTTGCATCATTAACCATCTTAAGAAAATTATCCCTTTTATTTACGCTAGTTCCACTTATACCCTCATCTACATAACCAGGAACAAATGTCCAATTATCTTGAGACTTTATATAATTTTCAAAATACATAACTTGATTTTCCAATGAATTTAATTGTTCTTCATGATCTGTTGATACACGAGCATAAAATGTAACACGAAGTGATAAATCAATAAGTTTCTTACCTTGCGCTAAAATATTTCTAATTTGATATAGATTCATAGGTTTTAATCCCCCTTCTAAACTGGAATTTTAACTACTATATTTTTTACATCTTTTTCTTGTATTTCTTTTAATTTACTAATATCTTCATCTAACTTTTTAATAATATTACTTGCATTTGCAAAATCAATTAACCCCTTAATACAAAGTTCATTTAGTAACTCTTTTTGTATAATTTTTTTAGTAATTATAGTTTCAGGATTATTATCCAAGTTTTCTCCTCCTCATTTAAACTTATTAGAATAAATGAAAAAAAAGAACTTAAATACTTGAGTTCTACAAACTTATTTTAAAACTAGAATATTTTGATGAATATAGAATTATTTTATTCATACTAAAATTGTTTTTAATAGCTAAAAGCCTGATTTAAGTTTTTAAATTATTGATTTGCTTATAAAGAAATTTATTTTTGGATATCATGATATATAAATCTATTTATTGTTTCTACTAAAAACATCTCATTTTTTGAATGTCTCTTGTTTGGAGTTCACATCAAAATTAGAAATTTTTTTACCTATCTATAATCACAATGTTCTTCACTTCTTTTAACTACTATAAGACCTCCAAAATAATTAATTATAAATCACCTTTATAAAAATATATTTTCATTGCATCTTCAGAATATTTTGGTTTTGATACATCTATATTCATAACTTTTCCAATATAATATATAATAAATTGAGAGGCTATTAACAAATCAAATTCAGCTAAAATCCCATCATAATTACTTTCTATTACAATATTATTATCACCTAGGTATTTTAATAATTCATGCTCATACTTTGTTGTTGATTTTTGTTTAAAATATATAGAACAAGTATTATTTAAATTTTCATAATTAATAAATCTTCCATGTGAAAAGTTCTTTTTCTCGTGAATTATACAATTAAATATACCTGATTCAATAATTTTACTTTCTAAGTCATAACAAGCTGCATCAGTATAATCACCACGGAATAAATTTAATATTTTGTGTTCTCCCATCTTTGTTATTGTTTCTTTATTTATTATATTCTTTATTTTTTCATTCCAATTATTAATTGAATCTTTAATAAAATTTTCAATATTAATATTGTAGTTAGTTTTTTCAAGGTAATGTTTTAAAAATATTGCTGCTGGAGCAACTGCACCTTCAAATGATAAAAATCCTCGTTCTTTTCCTTTATTAGATGAAGTTCTATAACTTAAAATATTTTTCTTTAAAATTCCAGTTTTTAAAACAATATTTTGTAATTCACCTTTAGTAACAATATATAAATTTTTCTTATTTAAATCTTTAACACTCGTAATAATATCATCTGTTTTACCAGAGTATGAAAATAATACTACTTTATCTATATTATTATTATTTCTATATAAAACATCTCTTGGATACATTGAATATGTATTACATCCATACATCAAATTCGTAATCTTTGCAGCAAAATATGCTCCAGCATAAGAACCACCAGTTCCAATAAATAAACAACTATTATTTTCATTAAAAGCAATATCATCTATTTTATTACTTGCAGTAGATTTAATTGCATTAATAATTCTTGTTTCAAGATTATTTATATTTATGTTACAACGCTTGATTTTTTTTCTTTCATTATATATAAAATTATCACAAGTACATTTGTCATCAATTTGTTTAACTTTAAATAATGTATTAAGATGTCCTCTTGCTCCCATTTTAGAAACAACTTTAGCTGTAAGTTTTCTTGAATTTTCATACCATTTTTCAAACATATTAGTATTACAAATAAAGTTATTTTTTATACAATCTCTTATTATACTAGAAATAAATGCATCGCCAGCACCAGTTGAATCTACAACATTGTCTTTGCTTTTTAATTTGAAATTGTACTCTATTCCTTCCCTGACAAAAGTTGCACCATTCTCACCACGTGTGATAGTCATAAAATTTGGTTTTAATATATTATATAAATCTGCATCGTTATTTAAATTTAATCTCTTTATTAAATACTTTGATACTCGTTCATTAAAATTAATAATTTCAAATTTATTGTACAACTTATCTATTATTTCCTTATCAGATAGATTTTCTAGTTCAAAATATTGGCCCAAATCTATAATTTTTTTATTACCAGTTGCATCAATTATTATTTGATTTTTATTATTTAAATTATCAAATATTAAAATATCTTCATCATTAATTTTTTTAATAATATCATCGGTATTTATTAAACTATTTTCATACCATTTTTTATTATTACAGAAAGGACATCTTTTTTTTGAAGTAAATAACAGTTTACCTTCATTATCAAAATATGACACATGAAAGCATCTAGTTCTAACATCATCTAAAATTATAATATTATTTACATCAACATCTAATTTTTCAAGGCTTTTAATTGCTATCTCACCTTGTATATCATTTCCACACACACCGAACACTGCGGTATTAATACCCATTTTTGCCAGATTAGCAATAATATTATGTGAAGTCATTCCACCATTTATTCCTAGAAATTTTTCATTCTTATAATAATAATCTATTACAAGATCTCCTATACTAACTACTCTCATTTTGCAATACTCCTTCTATATTCTCCAACTTCACTCTTTTCATTGTAATCGTGATTTTTTATTAAACACTCTATTATCTTTTTTCTATTCAAATCAAATACTCCTAGAGAGTCCGTATAATCAATTTCTCTATATGCCCTATAATTCTTGGAATAATCTTTCTCATTATTTTTATTTAACTCTTGTGTCAAGTTATTAAGTAATACTTCTTTTGAGCTACCTATTATTGCAAGAGTGCTTTCTTTATCAACAATATATTGACTTTCAAAACATATTCTGCTCATTAATCTTTCCGTTTCTATAGGTTTAGTTCCTATTATATTCATTTAACATATTCCTTTCTATTATTATATACGTGTCTTACCCCACCAATCAGGAATTAGTTCTTCTAGTTTTACTATTTCTTTAGTATCAATATCTTTTAGTATTTCAATATTCTTACTATTCTTAGAAAGTTGCATCATATATTCTCTACAAGCACCACATGGTGAACCTACATTACCTTTAGAATCAACACATACTAGTTTAATAATTTCATTATCTCCGTTTGTAATCATATTAGCAATAGCATTTCTTTCTCCACACATACCTAATGTTGATGCAGTATCAATACACACTCCAGTATAAATATTATGATTTTTAGTAAGTATTGCTGCTCCTACCCCTCCAGCACTAATCATACCTGATACTTCTCTTGGATTTCTTATATTTTTAGCCTTTTTATATAATTCTTCCCAAACAGTATTTTCACTATATAAATATTCTATATGAATAGCATATACACCATTTTTCTTAATAGCATCTTTATATCCATCTAATTTACTTACATTTTTAATTGCTTTATTTTTATCGTTAGTAGAAGAAGTTGTATATCGTGTTCCTTCTAAAGTAAATAGTTCATCTAAAGAATCATAATGATTTACTTCTTTTACTTTAACATAAAACACACCTAAATTATTACTAGTAAATTCTATAATATCATTTTGTTTTAATTTACTATAATCATGCTCACTATTTTCTTTAATTGCCCTTATTTCTACTCTTTTAATATTATTCCTGATAGCTAGAGCTGCTCTGTCGTTAATATTTAATTTCATTATCATTTTAATATCCTCCTAACAAAAAAATCCTGCATAATGCAGAATTGATTTTATAATCAAAAGAATATTCCTACAAATTTAATATATTAGGAGTCATGATTAATTCTGCATTATTTATAACTTGTAAATTTTTCATCTTAATCACACTCCTTTCTTTGAATAATTTACACTAACAATATATCATAATCTTATTATTTTGTAAATCATACCAATATTTTATATTAAAACTTACAGTAATGTTCTAAATTATAAGGTTTGTGTGCTGTTTTTTCTTTTATATGTTGCGACTGCTTTATTGAAACAACCACATCATTCGCACTTGCGATAGTTACACCCTTTAATAAATCAGAAACACTCATTTTTTCTCCTGTTTTTAAGAAAATCTGACTTCCTCCCATATTAGATGCATTCTCACTTACAGTTACCATTTCATCTAAAGTCATGCCACCTTCTTCAATATATTCCATAACTAATAATAAACTCATCATTTTTGTCATTGAAGCAGGAGCATATTTTTCATTAATATTATTTTTATATAAAATTTCTCCCGTAGATGCTTCCATAATAATAGATGCTTTTGCATTTTCTGCAAGTTTTAAATCTTCTGCAAAAACATTTATTGGAAATATAAATAAAATACTAACAACTATCAATAATATTTTCTTCATACATAAATCCCCCTATTAAAATTTATGTAAATATCGACTAATAATTACTTTTATTTTTTGTTGTTAGTATTTTATTTAAAATTTTTATATTTTTCTTTGTTTTTAATCTCAAAATTATATATCTTTTAGGAATATTATATAATTTATTAATTTCTTTTTTTAATTCTATTTTTATAAATTCATCATACAGTTTATCATTTTTAACTTTTATTCCATATTTTAACTCATCATAACTATATTTTACTTTTCTTTCACATTTTTCAAACACTATTATTGTATAAATTATATTTTTTTCTTTAACCAGTTTTTCATTAACTATTTTAAATCCTAACTTTGTAATAAAATTTCTAACTGTATATAAATGGTTATTAGATTGAATAATTATATTTTTAGTATTACTTAATTTATCTTTTGCATCATCTAAAATATTGCATATTGTAATTCCACCCATACCAGAAATTATAATAGTATCAAATTCATTTGAACTAAAATTTTTAAGTCCATCTGATAATCTTGTCTCTATTTTATCATCCAATTTATATTTTTTAATATTTTTTCTAGCTTCTTCTAAAGGTTTACTATTAATATCCGATGCAATAATATTTATATTTTTCTTATTTAAATATAAGTATATACTAAGTAGAGCGTGATCGCATCCAACATCTATCACATTACTGTTATCATTAACAAAATCTCCAATAGATTTTAGTCTATTGGAGATATTAACTTTATAGTTCACTCATAAAATCCTTTAATTTTTTAGAACGTGATGGATGTCTTAATTTTCTTAAAGCTTTAGCTTCAATTTGTCTTATTCTTTCTCTTGTTACTCCAAAGATTTGTCCAACTTCTTCTAATGTTCTACAAGTACCATCTATAAGTCCAAATCTTAATTTTAAAACTTGTTCTTCTCTATCAGTTAAAGTCATTAATACTGTACTTATTTCATCTTTTAATATTTCGTTAGTTGCATATTCTTCTGGACTCATACTTCTTTCATCTGGAATAAAATCTCCTAAATGTGAATCTTCTTCTTCTCCGATTGGAGTATCTAAACTTACTGGGTCTTGAGAAATTTTAATTATTTCTCTTACCTTTTCTACTGGAACTTTCATACGTTCTGCAATTTCTTCTTCAGTAGGTTCACGATTTAATTCTAGAGTTAATTGTCTTTGATGTCTAGTCATTCTATTTATTGTTTCAACCATGTGAACAGGAACTCTTATTGTTCTTGCTTGGTCTGCAATCGCACGAGTTATAGCTTGTCTTATCCACCAAGTTGCATAAGTACTAAACTTATATCCTTTTGATGAATCAAATTTATCTACTGCTTTCATTAATCCAATATTACCTTCTTGGATTAAATCAAGGAATAACATACCACGACCAACATAACGTTTCGCAATACTTACAACAAGTCTAAGGTTTGATTCTGCTAATTTTCTTTTGGCAGCTTCATCACCTTCAACAACTCTATGGGATAATTCAAGTTCTTCATCAAGTGATAACAATGATATTTTACCAATTTCTTTTAAATACATTCTAACAGGGTCATTTATGTTGATATCTTTTGTAAGTTCATTGTCATCAAGTATTAATGGGCTTCCACCATCTTCTTCTCCTTCTTCAGTTTCAGATACGATTTCTATTTTATTTTCGGTTAATAAATTGTATATTTCATCAAGTGAATCGCTATCCATATCAAGTCCTTTTAAAACTTCAGCTAGTTGTTCGTATGTAATTTTACCTTCTTTTTTACCAATTTCTAAAAGTTCCTTTTTTCTTTCATCGAATGTTTTGATTTCGTTCATCATCTTCAACTCCCATTTTTAAACTCATTATCTTATTAGCAAGTTCTACTTGTCTTTCTAAGTCTTTTTCATTTTTTAATAATTCATTTAATCTATTAATTTCATTTTTCAAATTATATTCTTTAAGAACGTTAATACAATCAGGTATTTCCTCTATAGAATATTTTTCATTATCATTTGAATTTAAAATTTCTCCTACTAAATTTACAAGTTCTGTTTTAGAATCTAAATAATTTAAAAAATCACTAATAGATATTGTATCATATTTTTTAACAAAATACATTATTTCATGAACTAAAAATCTACAAATTTTAGTTGGAAAGTTTGGAAGTGTTTTTTCATATTTATATGTCATCTCTTTTTGAGTTAACATATAATATAAAATTTCACGTTCGGCTTTCTTATATTTATTTGTAACATTTGTCTTTTTCTTAAATGTATTTTCTCTTTTTCTAGGATGATATTCATATGTAAATTGCTCATTATATTGATTATTTTCGGCAATTTCTTCACTATTATAAGCGTTTTGCTTCAAAATTTCAATATCTTTATTAATTTCACTATATAATTTAGCCATTAATGTATCTAAACTGATATTTATTTCTTCACTAATTTTTTTAAGTGTTAATTCTCTTAATATCTCATCATCTATATTTTTAACTTCTAAAATTATTTCATTTATATAAGAAGTTAAATCTTCATTGTTATTTAGATTTTTACCTTCTTTATAGTAATTTAATTTAAAATCTAGAAAGCTTGTACAATTACTTAACTTTTCTTGAAACTTATTAACTCCATATTTTATTATGTATTCATCAGGGTCTAAATTACCTTCTAATCTAACTACTTTAGGATTAATACCAATATTAACTAATTCGTTACCACATGCAAATGTAGCTTTATTACCAGCCTTATCTCCATCGAAACATAATATGACATTATTACTTAGTTTTTTTACAAGTGATGCTTGTTCATGAGTTAGAGCAGTCCCCATAGTAGCAACAACATTTTTAACACCGACAGAATATGCACGTATAACATCCATAAATCCTTCCATTATTATAATATTACCACTACTTCTTACAAAATTTCGTGCTCTATGATAATTATAAAGGTTAAGACCTTTTTTAAAAATAATTGTTTCTTTAGTATTTATATATTTAGATGTATCTTCACCCCTATATATTCTACCACTATATCCAATTATTTTACCTTCTATATTCCACAATGGAAACATTATACGATTTATAAATAAATCTTGATATCCATAATCACCCTTATTAGTAAGTCCAATATCGACTAAATCTTGTTCTTTATATCCTTTTTGAATTAGTAATTTTGTCAAACTTTTATCGTAACTTAGAGCTAAACCAATTTTAAATTCTTTAATTATATCATCAGTAATCCCCCTATTTTTTAAATATTCTCTTGCATCATGTCCTGATGATGTATTTAAGTTATTTTGATAAAATTTATTACTAAAATCATAAATTTCATATAAATTATCATGATTATCTTCTTTTTTATAATTAGTATTAATATTTAAAGCAATACCTAATTTATCTGCAAGTATCTTTATTGCTTCTATATATGATACATTCTCATAGTCCATTACAAAACTAATTGCGTTTCCTTTGGCACCACACACAAAACATGTGTATATTCCCTTTTCTTTAGAAACACTCATAGATGGAGAATGGTCATCATGAAATGGACAAAGTCCAAAATAGTTTCTACCTTTTTTAGTAAGTGGTATATATGATGAAATAACATCTACAATATCAGACTTTTTCTTTATTTCTTCTATTATTTCGTTAGATATCATATATATACCCTCTTCCTATTTCAAAACTTTTTCTTTTGCTTTTTTGTTTAATATGTCAACTGCTTCATGATATATGTTAATGCCAGTAAATCCATAATCATCACTACATAATACAACATGTTCACATAAATCAGGATTTGTTTCATAATATCCTATTATATCATCTAAAATTACATACTTCTCTTTATATTCAGGATGTTCCTCTAAAAAATTTTTAATTTCAAAACCTTTATTTAGACTATCATTTTTAGGTTTTATGAATTTAACATCTTTTATTAGTCCACTATCATAAAGAATTTCACAAATTTCATCGTAACTTATTATATTAAGCCAATTACTCATAATATAAATATCTAAATTATTCTCTATACATAGTTTACTTAAATATAATAGTGCCATTTTATTATTTACTTTTCCTTCTTCTGCTTGAATAAATTTAAAAGTGAATTTACCATTTTCATATTCTAAAATTCTTGTATTGACAACCCCATCAATATCTAAAAAGCATATTCCTTTATTCATATAAACTCCCCCTAAATCAAAATTTTATTTTTATTTTTTTGTATTATCTTATATGCTTCTTCATACTTTTTATTTCCAACAAAACCATATTCACTATCACATAATACTAAATGATTTTGCAACTCATCATCAAATTTATAATAAATTTCATTATCATCTATAATAACATATTTATCTTCTAAATTTGGATTATTTTCTAAAAATTTTTTAATTTCTTTATTTCTCATAGTATATTTTTCTTTTGGAATAATAAAATTAACTTTATCAACTAAGCCACTATCATATAAAATTGTACGAATATCATCATACTTTAAATAATCTTTCCAATCACTAATAATATAAATGTCCAAATTATTTTCTATACATAGTTTACTTAAATATAAAAGTGCCATTTTATTGTTTACTTTTCTATCATGCCAGTGAAAATACCCTTCAATAAATTTTCCATCTTCACTATTCCAAGTTTTTTTATATTCGATATTCCATGTATTAACAACACCATCAATATCTAAAAAACATATTCCTTTATCCATATACTCACCTACACTTCAAAAGTAGTTTCATCTATAAACTTGTAATTAGTTTTATACTTTAATTCTCTTACTAGCCTAAAAAGTGCTTCATCTTTCATCTTTGCTTCAATCATAATATCAAAATCTCTATTTAAAAATTTTATTTCATCTATGAATTTTATAAAATCGTCTACATTTATATAATCATGATGACTTCTAAAATCTTTCTTTGTATTATTTTTAGGAGATGAAAAATGTACTTTAGGAATAGTATGTGAATTATTCCAAGTATCAAATATATCTTTTATGTAGTTTTTTAGACACTCACCATTATTATTGCACATAAAATGATGATAATCAAGTACCATTGGAACATTTAATTCATTACAAATCTTTAATACATCAACTATATTATAAATTTTATCATCATTTTCTATAACTATCATTTTCTTTATAGAATCATCCAACATATTAAAATTATTAATAAATCTTCTTATGCTGTTTTTCTTACCTAATACACTACTTCCAACATGTAATATTATTTTAGGATTATTAAATCCAAAAGAATTTAACATATTTTTATGATATTCAAGTATAATAATACTAGATTTTACAATTTCAGAATTAGTGCTGTTCAAAACACAGTATTGATCTGGATGAGTATCTATTCTCATATTATTCATATTAGCTAATTTACCAATTTTTTTATAATATTTTTTATATTTATCTATATAATTAAAGTCTACATCTTTATGAGTAGCAAGTGGAATAAATTTAGATGTCATTCTATAAAAATGAATATTATTTTTGATATTATAAGTTAATATTTTCTCTAAATCATTAAAATTAGAAATAATTAAATCATCTAACTTGCTTTCTCGTTTCTCATTGTTTAATTTTAAATAATTAGTATAACTAAGTGTATGAGATGTTGTAATATTATCCAATGTTTTAGAAAGTGCGACATATCCTAAACGTATTTTCATATAATAATCACCATAATTAGTATGAGAAGAAAAATTATATTTAAAGGGGGATAATATATGAATTTAAAAAAAGTTACAATAATTTCTATAATTTCTATATTTTTAATCAGTTTTTTATCACATAATCTTTATAAATGGATTCCAAATAATTTAATAGCTATATTTTTTCCAGTAAATGAAAGTATTTGGGAACATTTAAAAATGGCATTTACATCAACAATGATTTATTCTGTTATTGAATATTTTATTCTAAAAAATATAAAACATAATAATTTTGCATTATCTATTTTAGCAAGTAGTTTAGTAACTATATTACTTATAGTAAGTATATTTACACCTATTTATTATTTAATGGATAAAAAAGAAAATTTAATTTTAACACTACTAATATATTTTATATGTATTATAATTGGTCAAATAGTATCTTATTTTATTTTAAAATCAAAAAAAGATTTTAAAATATACAATAAAATATCTTTAGTGTTAATACCTATAATTTTTGTTATATTTGGAGCATTAACATATAATCCAATTAAAAATGGAATATTTTATGATTATTCTAAAAATATATATGGAATAGATAAGTAAGCAATATAGAAATACTCTACATTGCTTACTTATTTTATTCACTCATATTATTATATACATTTTGAACATCATCAATATCTTCTAATGCTTCTATTAAATTATTAACTTTTTCTTTTACTGCATCTTCTACTTCTATTTCGTTTTCTGCAACAAAAGTTACTTCACTAACTAAAAATTCATTAACTCCAATCGAAGATAATCCATCTTTTACTTTAATAAAATCTTCAGGTGCAGTATATATTTCATAGGAATCATCATTTGTAATGAAGTCAAGTGCGCCATTATCAAGTACGTTCATCATTATTTCTTCTTCATTGTATGTATTAGGAATAACGATAACACCTTTTCTTTCAAACATATATGAAACGCTACCACTCGTTCCTAGATTTCCACCCTTTTTTGTAAATGCACTTCTAACCATAGATGCAGTTCTATTTTTATTATCAGTTAGACAATCTACCATAATAGCAATACCAGATGGTGCATATCCTTCATATCTAACTTCTGCGTAATCTTCGCCAGATGATCCACCCTTTGCTTTATCGATTGCTTTTTGTATATTATCCTTTGGCATATTTTGAGATTTTGCTTTTTCTACAACCATTCTAAGTGCAGCATTATTTTCAACATTAGGATCTCCACTTTTAGCTGCTACATATAATTCCTTTGCTAATCTTTGAAAAACCTTACCACGTGCAGCATCGATTTCTCCTTTTTTTCTTTTAATTGTTGCCCATTTACTATGACCTGACATATAATCACCTCGCAATATATTATATAAAAATTTAATTCATTTGTCTATCTTATGATATAACATTTAAAATAATTGGCCCTAATACCAAAAGTAAAATAAGTGGTATAAAAAATATTACCGAAATTATACTTATTTTTATTGGCATTTTATTTATTTGAGCTCTTATCTCTTGAATTTTTGTATTAGATAAATAATCTATTTGATTATTTAGAGTATCACCAATATTTCCACCAAATATATTTGCTTGCTCAAGATTTAAAAGAATATTATTAATATTATCAGATGGAATTCTTTTTTTCATATCGTTTAATGCTTCTGTTAATGTTTTACTATAATTAACTTCTAAAATAGTTTTCTTAAATTCATCAGATAATTCCGAATCAATATTTTTTGTAGTAATTTCAATAGCGTTAATCAAATTTTTACCTGTTTGAACCGTAAGAGATAATACTTCAAAAAAGTATAATGCTTCCATCTCTAGTTTTTTACCTCTTTTTTTAATTCTATAATCAAATGTAAAATAATATAACAAATAGTAATAAATAATTGAAATTAATGGTGCATAAATATATCCTCTATCAAAAAAATATAAAACAATTCCAAATAAAATTATCGTAGTAAATAATCTAAAATTCAAAAAAGAAATAGGTTTTAATTTATTATTTACTCCAAGTAATTTTATTTTTGTTTCAATACGTTTTATTGTATTTTTAGAATATATTTTACGAGCTAAAGAAAAATCTTTTGCCATAATATCACACCTTTATTTTCATAACCTTTTTTACTAACAATATATATGTAATAAAAATTACAATAATTAGACCACTAATAATTAATCCATAAGTAGTAGATACAAGTGGTATAAAATATTCTGGATTAAGTAAGAATATTACAAAGAAAATAATGAATGGAGTTGCAGTTAAAAACTTAAACATAACATTCGCACTTGCAGTTAAAGTTTTTAATTCTATTCTCAATTTTCTTCTATTGAATACAGATTTTTCAATTGTTGAAAATACCCTTACAATATCCCCCCCTGTTTTATTTAAAATAGATAGTGATGCAGAAATATATCTTGCATCTTCTGTATTTATTCTTCTAGCAAACCTATCAAATGCTACATCTAATGATAAACCATAAGATATATCTAAATACATTTTTTTAAATTCTTCTCCTACGGATCCTGTTAATTCATCTTTAACTACTTCTATTGCTTGCATAGTAGTTCTACCACTTTTAAATGCATTATTCATAATCATTATAGCTTTTAACATATCATCTTCAATTTGTTTTTTTCTAAATAATTTGTTAAGTATTAAAATAATATCTAATAAGAAATATCCAATAAGAAAAGCTACTAAAAACTGAGTTATAGTAAGAAGCTCATTTCTAATAATATTAGATATTATTAGTATTAAAATAAAGCCTACTATAAAAATTATTTTTAATGATACAAAATCTATTGGTTTTAAATTATAAGTATCTATAACATTTACATATTTATTATATTTTTTTGATATTTTTTTAAAAAAATGAGATTTATTTAAAATTGAACTTATAGTTTTAATTATATTTCTAATTTTTTTCTCTATTAAATCAAATAATGAAAAAGTAGTGTTATCTAAAGAATCAATGCCATATTTCCCTATTCTTTTTTCCAGTTTATTTGCTCTTATAACTTTTTGTATTTCTAGTATTATAATAAATAAAATTATTACTGCAATAATCTGGAAAATTAGTAATTCGAGACTAAAAGCATTTTTCATTAATATCACCTACTTTTCAAATATATCTGATATATCATCAATTCCTTTTGATTTTATTTTTCTATAAACTGATGGTATATAATTATATAATACAAATTCTCCATTAACTTCTCCACTTCTAGTTAATCCTTTTTGTCTAAATGCAAAAATTTCTTGTAATTGTAAATCATCATTTTTAATTCCTGTAATTTCTGAAATTGATGTTATTTTTCTTTTACCATCACTTAATCTTTCGATATGTACTACTATGTCTATTGCGGTACTTATATATTCACGAATTGCTTTCATTGGTATATCAAGTCCTGCCATCATTACCATAGATTCAAGACGATTTAGTGCATCTATTGGTGAGTTAGCATGCAGTGTTGTTAAAGATCCATCATGTCCTGTATTCATCGCTTGTAACATATCAAATGCTTCTTTACCCCTTACTTCACCAACTATTATTCTATCAGGTCTCATTCTAAGAGAGTTTCTAACTAAATCACGTATTGTAATTTCATTTTGATTTTCGTAATTTTCAGTTCTTGTTTCAAGAGATATTACGTGGTTTTGCTCTAACTTTAATTCTGCAGAATCTTCAATTGTTATAATTCTCTCATCATTTGAAATAAAAGAAGATAAAATATTTAATAATGTTGTTTTCCCTGCACCAGTACCACCACTTACTATAATATTTAATTTTGCTTCTACACACGCACATAAAAATCTAGCCATGTAAGGTGTTAATGTCCCACTTCTTAAGAAATCTTCAATATCACTCATATTTTTTCTAAATTTTCTTATTGTTAGAACTGGCCCTTTAAGTGATAATGGCGGAATTATTGCATTTATTCTAGAACCATCAGGAAGTCTAGAATCTACCATAGGATTTGATGCATCAATAGTTCTTCCTAAAGGTTGTATCATTCTTTGTATAGTTCTTAAAATATGATCATCATTAATAAATGATACTGTTTCATCTTTTATAACTCTACCATCTATTTCTATATATATTTCATTTGGACTATTTACCATAATTTCTGTAATATTACCATCAGATAATAATTCTGTTATAGGACCATATCCACTTATTTCATTTTCTATCAAATTAAAAATGTGTGCTCTTGCAAGATTAGATAAATCATATCCTTCTAGTGTTTTATTAATTTCATCATTTATATAATCTTTTAACTTCCTATCATCAGGTATTTTATTATCTAATATATTTTGTATTATTTGATTTCTTAAATTATCTAATAAAACTTTATTTGGGAAAACATCATAATCAGATAAAACTTTAGTTTGATTCTTAATAGGACTTATATCAAATGCTTCACTCAAACTCTTCTTAGTCATTAGATGTCACCCTCTTCTTTTTCTTTTCTTCAATTAAATTAATTGCCATATTTTTAAAGTTGTTAAAGTCTTTTCTTTTATTTTTTTGTATATGACTATCAAGTAATAATATTTTCCCATCTATTGTATATCTATCTATATTTTTTATATAGAAATTTTTAGAAATCGTATAATCAATATTAGCTTTTATAATGTTTTTTATATCAAAAGTAGAAAAATAATCTTTACCCGTATCTCTTGAATTATTATATAATATTTTATAATTTGTTATTGAATTATCATTAAAAATTGAAATTATAGATTTAGCATTTTTTAAATCTATTGGATCATTAGTAACTAAAAATAAATTATTGTATGCTCTATCCATAATAGTTACATTTACACTATCTAAAATATGATTTGTATCTATTAATATAACATCATATCTATTTTCTACATTATATAATAACAAATCAATATATTTACTATCGATTTTAATTGCTTGTCTTGGGTCTTTAGGGGCACATATTACATCTATATTTTCATTATATTTATATATGTAATCATTAATATTTTTAAATTTATTATTCATCATATCATATACAATATTATATACAGTTTTCTCACTATCTAAATTTAGAGATAAACCAATCCCACCACCATACAAATCTAAATCAAGTATTAATACTTTTTTATTTAATAAATGATACATGGCAGCTAAATTTAAAGTTGTAACTGTTTTACCTACTCCACCTTTTGTAGAAGTAACACATATTGTTTTTGCTATTTTAATATTAGGCATAATATCACCCTAACCCTTAACTATAATCTTTTTATCTTCTTTTATATTTCCTTTATATTTTGAAACTATTTTATAATTTTTTTTACCAATTATTTTACCAAAAATACTATCTTTATATTTGGTTAATTCTATACTTAATTTATTAGTTTCAAGTTTTATATTTATTTGTTCAATTTTATTATCATTAGTTTTAATTAATTCTTCTAACTTATCTTTTATATTTTCATCATTTATATTATCTAATCCATAATCTATGGCAATTGAATTTATGCTATCTAATTTATTAGCTTCTATATTAATAGTTGATACTTCTATTAATCCTGCAAAAATAATAATTAGTACAGGCAAAAATATTACAAACATTACTAGAGTTTGTCCCCTATTATTTTTCATATATTACTCTTTTAACCTCTATCTTATATGGATTATTTAAAATAATGTTTAAACCTGGTGTTATTATATCGACTTTAGAAATTAATTTAATCATCACATATTTATCTTTTTTTTCTAATTTGTATTCTGTATTTTTATTCTCACTTTTTATAAAATGATTTATTTCATCTTCACTTTCCTTATTTTGTATCATTTTAACTACACTATCAATATTACTTTCTAAAGTATTTTTATTGTACAAAATAATACCAAAATCAATTATAGAAAGCATTATACATAATAATACAGGTAAGATTATTACAAATTCTACTAACGCTTGCCCTTTTTTATTCATATTGCCACCCCTATTATTACATTAAAATTATATCAAAAAAATAAATTTAAATAAATATATTTATACAATATAATTAATTAAATCAATTAAAGAAAAGTCAGTTAGTTTAAGTAAGAGTAGCGCAATAGCAGTCAAACTTATAAATGGTCCATAAGGAACTATTGGATCTTTTTTTATTAGTAGTACTGATATTGCATAAGGAAGTGCCATAAAAGATGCTAAAAATAGAATTACTACCATAGTCTTAAATGAAAATACTAATCCAATTAGAAACATCAATTTTATATCTCCTCCACCAAGAGATTCTTTTCTAAAGATTGCATCACCTAAAATTTTTACAATATACATACCAACAAACGCAAAAACTCCATTAAATAATGATGTTAAACATGCTTGTCCACCTTTTATAAAAAATGTTTCTACAACTATTAGTATTGAACCAAGTAAAATTATTTCATCTGGTATTACCATATATTTTGTATCACTTACTATAATTATTATTAACATACTAATAAGTGTTAAAGGTATTATAATTTCTTTAGTTAAACCAAAAACTACATAAGATAGAGCAAAACAAACTCCTGTAAGTAATTCAAATAATGGATATGTAATTGATATTCTTTTTTTACATTTCCTGCATTTTCCAAGTTGAATAATGTATGATACTAATGGAATTAATTCATACCATTTTAATTTTTTCTTACATTTTGGACAATAACTTCTAGAGTTAATAAAACTTTCTCCAACTGGTAATCTAAGTCCTACAACTTGATAAAAAGAACCTAAGACTAATCCAATTATAAAAAATACAACTACAAAATACATATAAAAACCTCCTATCCAATTTGGTTATATAAACTAAACATTGGAATAACTACTGAAAGTAATAAACCACCTACCATAAATGCTAGAAAAGCTATCATAATAGGTTCGATAAAACTTTTCATTTGAGTAACTAAATTAGAATGTTGTTCTTGATAAAATTCTGAGACTTTATTCATCATTTTTCCAAGTTCTCCAGTTCTCTCACCTGTTAGGATCATTTCATAAGCAACTACTGGAAAAGCCCAATGATCTTTAAATGCAGTCGAAACACTTTCACCCTTAGATAAATTAGTTAAAGTATCAAATATTATCATTTTATAAATTTCATTATTTGTTATTTTACTAAGTATTTCCATACTATCTGTTATATATACATTGTGATTTAATAAAGAACCAAATGTTTTAGTAAATGTGGCAACTTCATTGTAGATTATAATTTTCCCAAAAATAGGTATTCTCATAGTTATATATTGAACCATTGTTCTAAATAATTTTATTTTTTTATACATGAAAATAAGTATTATAATTCCTAATATTAATCCCCCAAAAACATACATCCAATAATTACCAAGAAAATCACTTACAGCTATTACAAATAAAGTTATACCTGGTATTGTTGCTTCCATATCATTATATATTTCTACAAATTGTGGAATTACAAATAACATTATAAAAGTAATAATCGCAATTGACATTACAAATACAATTGATGGATATGTCATGGCGCTAATCATTTGTTTTCTTGTTTTTTCCATTTCTTCGTAATAATTACCCATATCATCTAAAGTATCTGCTAATTCACCTGTCATTTCTGCAGTTTTAATCATATTAATTAATAATCTAGGAAATGCATTTCCCTGTTTTTCAAGCGCATTACTAAATGATTCACCCATTACAAGTTCATAGACGATACCTTGCAATACTTTTCTTTTATTCATCTTCTTTTCTTGTTTAGCAAATATTCTAATTGCATCTATTAATGGCAATCCAGCTTTTATATATGTAGAAAGTTGAGTTAAGAAAAATATTAATTCTTTTTTACTATATTTCGCACTCGTTAAAGAAGAACTACCATATACAAAATCTATATATTTTGAAGTCTTTATAGAATATACTTCATATCCTTCATTAATTAAAAATGAATGGACATCAACCTTAGAAAATGCATCAAATTTTCCTACTACATATTTTCCATCTGCATCTCTTGCTTCATATATATATGTTCTTTTTTTCTCACTTTTTTCAGTTTCATCTGAATCAAATGTCATCGCAAGAGCTTCTCGTTGCATTTCCTCTTTATTCCTCTTATGTTTAGACATCCTAGAGTTTTCAAATTTATTAGAAATTATCTTAAAAATTCTCTTAATTATAGGTAATTTCCTTAATTCACTTGCCTCTTTTTCTATTTTTTTAGCTTCTCTTATTGATTTTGGACTATTAGGACCATTAACCATATATTCATCATCTTTTTTAATACTATTAGTTACTCGTAAATCCTTAGGCTTACGTCTAAAAGCTATTGACATAAATGATATTATAGATTTAATAATATAATATATACCATAGAAAAAATGATATACAACACTATATACTCCTCTAAAAGCATTTGAAAATAGAAAGGATACAAATCTATAAAAATATATGAATATATTTAAAAACCATTTCATATTTTATAACTCCTTTCATTCTTATACCATAGATTTAGTATATCATATATAATATAAAATTAAAATACATTTTAAAAAAATACATAGCGAAAATCCGTGCATAAAAAGCACGGACTAATACTTGACACGCTCAACCGAAATCTTTTGTGTGATTTATTTTCTGTTCATTTCTTGTGCATTTTGTGGGTGATGTGGGTATTCCATAACCCTTGGTTATGGAATTAGTACAGAACGGAACCCGTAGGAGTTGCCAGCGAGGCCACTATTTCCGCCGGAGTAGAAAACACCTGCAACAGAACTAAAGTTGCAGTAACTCCCACGGCCGAACCAGGGACCGTTAGAATACGCAAATGTAGCGGAATCAGAATACCAATTCATTGTTTCATACGTTGCATCTCCTTTTATTGCGTTTTCTTTTTTTATACTATTCGAACTAGTTCCTGTGTATTTGTCCCAATACTTTTGCTCTGGAAATGTTGTAAAGCCTGATGACATTTTTGTTCCTGCCCAGTTGCCCATTGTATATTCATCCGTTCCTCCACTCATATCATATATTCCATATATTGTTCCTGTTGTTGAAGCTCCTGTTCCTTTTAAGATATCTTTTGCTCCTGTACATTCTTTTGTTGTTGAATTTATCATATTACATCTTTTCCCATTATATGAATATGTTCCATTTGTTGTTGATACATCTTTTGTGTTTACTGCTCCATAACTTCTTCCTGTATATTTACTTGAACTATTATTTATATATATTTCCTTATCTGCATCTTTGTAATTATTGTTTCCATTTTTTCCATATTTACTTTGTGATAGATATGCTACCGCTCCCCATTCTGTATTTTTCATCATGTGGGTATCTACTTTATCTGTTAGTCCATATGTTTCGTTTCCTGCAAATTTTAGTAATGTTTTGAATTGGTTGCTTACTGTTTGATATCTCAATGATGGAACATCTGGTTTTATTATTGGATTTAATTCTTTATTACAATTTGTTGAACTTGGACTATTATTACATGTTGTATCATCCGTTCCTGTTTCAAACTTTCCTACCCATATTCCTGTTATCTCTTCATCCCATCCTGTTTTTGCTGATGTACTTGATGTTAATTTTTCTTTCGTACCATCTCTAAATGCTGGATGTGTATAGTAGCAAGTTGTTGAATCTATTGAACATGATGTTAAGTCTTCTCCTGTTGTTTCTGTATCTTTCTCAAATACTACATCTATTTGTGGTGGATTTGTTACATAATCTGAACTTCCTATGTCACTCGGTATTTTATACTTGTATCTTGGTATCCATACCCACATACTATTTATTGCACTCATTGGTATTGCTGTTCCTGCTGGTTTAGTTCTATAAGTTGCATCACTTACTGTTACTGCATTTGCCCACCATTGATTATCATAATCATACCATTGTTCTTCTGTGTTTGCTACTTGCCATTCATCGCTTGTATCATCATATACTACTGGTATTAATCCTGTATTTTCTATTTCTGGTGGATTTGGTTGTGGTGGCATTTCCAATCCTAATGAATTATGTCCATCTGCTAGCTCTAATTCATTATATGGATATCCTCCATCTACTCCTAGTTCTATTGTTATATCACTTGTTGATTGATTTCTTATTACTACTGTTTTTTCTTCATTTGCATCTTTATCTAGTACTCCAGTATCATAGTTTTCTTCTTTTGGAGCACTAACTGCTATTACTGTACCATCTGGTAATGTACTTGGACTTATTGGCTTGTAATATAATCTATATTTTGCTGATATTGGTGTTGTATTTGTTATTGTGAGTGGTAGTTCTATTTCATTATCCTTACTTACTGTTATTCTCTTTGTTCCTGAATCATAACTATTATTTGTACT
>CANRCS010000005.1 GCA_947629195.1 uncultured Bacilli bacterium
TAAATCATTATTCATAAACTTCTACAATCCTTACTTAATTATTATATTATATATTTTTTTTAAATGTAAAGAAGTGTTAATAATTTATTGAAATAAAATTCTAGTTATTATATAATAATGACTGTATTAAGGAGGAATTATAAATGGCAGAAAAAGCTAAAAATGTACATGAAATAATAAAGAAAATAGAAGGAGAACAATGGACTAAAGCAATTGATAAAGCTTTTGTAAAAGCAAATAAAAAAGCAAAGATTGACGGATTTAGACCAGGTAAAGCTCCAAGACAAATATTTGAAAAGAAATATGGTAAAGAATCTTTATATATGGATGCAGTTGATATTATATTACAAGAAATATATTCTAAAGTTATTCAAGAAAGTAAACTAGAACCTGTTATTCAACCAAAAGTGGATATTAGAAGTATAGATGATAATAGTGTTGAATTAGCATTTATAATAACTACTATGCCAGAAGTTGAACTTGGAAAATATAAAGATTTAGGAATAAAGAAAGAAACTGTTAAAGTTACTAAAAAAGAAGTAGAAGAAAATCTAAAAGAGTTACAAGAACAATATGCAGAAATCGTTATTAAAGAGGGAAAAGCAGAAAAAGGAGATACTGTTGTTATCGATTTTGATGGTTATCTAGATGGCGAAGCATTTGAAGGTGGTAAAAGTGCGAACTATCCACTAGAACTTGGTAGCAATACTTTTATTCCTGGATTTGAAGACCAATTAATTGGTGTAGTAAGTGGAGATGAAAGAGATGTAAATGTTACTTTCCCAGAAGATTATTTAGAAGAAAAATTAAAAGGTAAAGCTGTTACATTTAAAGTTAAAGTACATGAAGTTAAAACAAAGAGATTACCTGAATTAGATGAAGAATTTTTCTTAGACTTAGGAGTGGATGACATTAAAAATAAAGAAGATTTACTTAAAAATTTAGAGGAAGTAATAAAACACGAAAAAACTCATGAAGTAGAAAATAAATATTTTGAGGAAGTTATGGAAAAGATTTCTAAAAATACTAAAATTGATATTCCAGTAGAATTTATTGATGCAGAAGTAGAAAGATTATTTAGTCGTTTTGAACAAAATATATCTATGCAAGGAATTACAGTAGATCTATATTGTAAATTGGCAAAAACTGACATTGATTCTATTAAAAATCAAATGAGAAATGAAGCTGAAAGAAATGTTAGATGTAGAATGATTTTAGAAAAAATTGCTGAAGTTGAAAAAATAGAAGTTAGTGATGAAGAAAAAGAAAAAGCTGTTGAAGAAATGGCTGATAGATATCAAATGACTAAAGAAGAATTAATTAATACACTTGGTGGACTAGATGTTATAGAATATGACGTAAAAATGAAAAAAGCAATAGAATTAATAACTAAATAGAAACCTAAAATTGGGTTTCTTTTTTTGCTATTTTAAAAAAATTGAAATTTTTTGTAGTTTTTTTATCTACATGAAATCCCAATAAAATCATAGAATAATAGTACATAAAGATATTTGCACCTACATATGTTCGTTGACATAATAGTTATCAAATGATACAATTATATTGTCATTAATTTTGAGGTGAAAATGTGAAGAAAATTTTAAATAAAATGAATAATTCAGTTGTTTTATTATTTAGTAGTATTTGTGTTTTAGCGCTTCTATTAGTTGTTACTACACAAATTAAAGCAAATAATAAGGTAAGTTTATCAGAAGGGGTTTCTACAATATATACAAGCGCAAGAGAATATACTCCAGAAACTATTGTTAATTTATATGTAGAACCTAAACAAGAGGAAATAGTTGAAACTCAAGCTCCTGAAGTAGTTGAACCAACTAATGAAGTAGTTGAAAACAAAGAAACTGTTATTGAACCAGTACAACCTGAAGTTGTTCAAAGAGTTGAAGTTTATGAAGGTATGACAATTGAAGAATTAACAGATAAATTAAATAGGTCTTTAAATTCTAATGTTGCTGGTTACGGAAATTTATTTGCAACTTATTCATTAGAAAAGGGAGTAGACCCATATCTTGCAGTAGCGATAATGTTACATGAAACAGGATGTAAATGGAAATGTAGTTCCCTAGTTACAAGTTGTAATAATGTTGGTGGACAAAAAGGTTCTCCATCATGTGGTGGTTCATTTAAAAAGTTTGATACATTAGAAAATGGTATAAGAGGGTATATAGATAATTTAGCAAGTAACTATTTTGCTTTAGGATTAAATACAACTGATTCAATCGCTAAAAAATATACAGGACATTCTGGTAGTGAATGGATAGCTACAGTTAATAAATATGTAGAAGAAATAAGAGCAAATTAAAGATATATGAAATCTCATATATCTTTTATTATGGTATTAAAAGTCTTTGACCAACTCTTATAGTATTATTAGTTAAGTTATTTAATTCCTTTATTTTATCTACCGTAGTATTGAATTTTTTTGCAATTCCATATAATGTATCTCCTGCTTGAACCGTGTATGTTGTAGGCATACTTGAAGATGTAGGTATTAAAAGTTTCTGTCCTATGTTTATAATGTTACTTGATAAATTGTTTAATTCCTTTATTTTATCAACTGTTGTGTTAAACTTTCTTGCAATGCCATATAGCGTATCACCTGATACATTTTTTATGTAACATTTAATGTAATTACTTAATATTTTTTGATACGGTTATCATCCTGGTATGATATCCATTTTTAAAATAAAAATTTTTACCTATATCATTATATCCAAATACATCAATATTAATAGTACTACAATTTTGACTCTTAAAATATTCTTCCATTTTATTAAGTAATTTATATCCTATTCCTTTATTTCTAATATTTTTAGTAATAATTAATTCAATAACTTCTCCCATGTTATTTAATCTCTCATAATCAAATTCTACTGTTGGTTTTCTTATTACTCCAATTATTAGACCTATTATTTTATTTTTTTCCTTAGCTAAATAAATTTTACCTTCATTATTTTTTACTTCATCCATATCTTTTATATATATATTTTCTTTATAATTATCTTTTAAAGTATTAAAATGATATGGATCAATTGATACTATATACTCTTGTAACTCTTCTAGTAATCTTTTTACATCATTACTATACTTATCTTCATAATCTATTATTTTCACATTCACACCTCTGTTAATATTATACCTTTTTTATTATTAAAATTAAATACAATATCTACTTGTTTATATTGATAAATATAAATTTTATCAATTAAATTTATTATTAATTCTCTAGTTGGATTATCTAATGATAAAAAGTCATTAATATATTTTTCTATTTGTCTATTATCTATTTTATTTAATTTAATATTTGTATTTTTAAATATTAAATTAATTTTATATTTAACCATTATGATACCTCCAATAAATTCTGTGTTTATAATTTAATTTTAAAGCTACAAAAAACAAAATAGGATAGGAGATCTTATTTTGCTTTATCTATGGTTAAATTTTCCATGAATTTTTAGCAGATAATATTTGGGCTTTAAATGTTTTTCCATTTGCCCATTTTATATATTTATCTAAATCATTTAAATTAACAAATAATCTTTCACTTATTTCCCATTCTTGTTTAAAGGGTAGTATTTCTTTTGTTTTTGCAGTATATCTTAATTGATAGTATATTTCATTATTTTCAACTACTTCTACTGCACCTAAATATTTAATATCTTTTACAGTGACACATGCTTCTTCTAAAACTTCTCTTTTTAAAGTATCTAGTTTTTCTTCATTTTTTTCTGGATGTCCACCTGGTATAGTCCAATTATTATTTTCTTCATTTTTTACTATCAATAACTCATTATTATCATTAAAAATATAACAATAAACTTGTGTATATTTTTCATTAGTTATTTGAAAATTCTCTCTCCATAACATTTTACAATTATCATTTATTTGTTCATATTCTTCCATAATCAACATTCACTTTCTTAAATTAGTTTGGTATTATGCTGGAATAGAAATAACCATAATATTTCTTTATTTTTCCATTAGGATAAGTTATATCAAATTGGTTTAAACATCCTATATCTTCAATGTAATATATATCACCATTTTTCATTTCTATTTTATATTTAATATGGTTTGTTGTTCCTCTTGTAATATATCTTTCATATCCTTGAATTGATATTATCTCTTGTAATTTATTCCAACCTTCTTGATTATCAATTTCATTTCCATTAAATTCATAAATTATTTTTTCATCTTTAGATACAATACCTACTTCAGAAAGTGTTTTAACATCATATATATTTATGTCTAATATATATTTAAGATTGCCCCTAAATAATTTTCCTGTAAAGAATCCGATGAAAAATATTGAAATTATTATAAATATATATATAATTATTTTTAAAAATTTTTTCATTTACATCATCCAAATTTAATTTTTATAATACATTTGATTTCTACTATTAGGTTTATCTGGTACAGTTAGTTTAATTAATCCTTGATTTATTGCAGGGTGTAAATATTTATTTCTTAGGGTGTCTTTAGATTTAATGTTTAGTTTTACCATTATTTCATTAGCTGTAAGTGGAGTGTTTATCTCCATTATATCTAATAATTTATTTATATTAATTGTTTCTTCATCTATTGGAATACTAGGAATATTAAGAGCATCATCTAAAGTTTCATCTATCATTTTAAGCATAAACTCTATAAATTGCGTTGAATTTCCATTATTGTTGCAATTAGAAATAACATTATAATAAACTTCTTGATATTTGTGTATTTGAGATTCGATTGGTAAATACTCGAATATTTTTTTCCAATTATATAGTAATATATTTTGCCATAATCTAGATAATCTACCATTACCATCGCTAAAAGGATGAATAAAAACAAATTCATAATGAAATACACTTGATAATATTAATGGATGTACTTTTTCTTTATTTCCATTCATCCAAGTAAATAATTGATTTATTAATTCATTGACCATTTCTGGGGGAGGACACATGAAAATACATTCATCACCATCGAATACACCTTCATTACCTTTTCTAAATTCTCCAGAGTCATCAACAGTTAAATATGTCATAATACCATGTAATTTTTTTAAGTCTTTGACTGAGTAGGGATTAATTTTATCTAACATTTCATATGCATTATATGCATTTTTAACTTCTTGAATATCTTTTTGTGAACCAATAACCAATTTACCATCAATTACATCTTTAACTTGACTTATAGTCAAATTATTATTTTCTATTGCTAAAGAAGAATGTATAGAATTTATTTTTGTTTGTTTTCTTAAATATGGTTTTTTATTTAAATTAGAAAAATTATCTAGTTTAGTAATTTTTTCAGAAATATTTGATACTCTACTTAACATTTCCTGTGTAATTTCAAATGGTGGAGTATATTTCTTCATTATCAATCACCTCACTTAATTATGATAATATTGTACTATTTTTTTAAATGATAGTCAATATAACTTGCCTAAATCTTGCATAAAACTTAGCCAAATGATTAAAACAAATATTCATTATTTCCCATAAAAAACGTATCACCTGCTTGAACTGTATAAGTTGTAGTTTCACTTGAAGAAGGGCTAGGTATTAATAATTTTTGACCAACTCTTATAGTATTATTAGTTAAGTTATTTAATTCTTTTATTTTGTCTACCGTAGTATTGAATTTTTTTGCGATTCCATATAATGTATCACCTGCTTGAACTGTGTATGTTGTAGTATTTGTATTTTCACCACCACCACATATAGCAAGTGGGGAATATAAAGTTTCTAATGCTGCCCATGTATTTGCTCCAACAACCCCATCTGGAGTTAAATTATTATTAATTTGAAATTCTTTTACTGAATTTAGAGTTTGATTACTAAAAATACCATCTATTGCTCCATTATAATACATTAAATCTTTTAATCTTGTTTGTAAAAATTTAACATCTTCTCCTGTTGAACCTAATCTTAATGTAGGTCTTGTAGATTTTATAATAGTAAAGGGTGTTGCTCCTGTATTAAATAATTCATTCCAAGTTGCATAATCAACTACTCCTGTTGGTGGAAGTCCATAATCTTCTTGAAAATCCATAACAGCTTCTTTAGTTGAATAATCAAAACTTCCTGTAATACTTCCACTATAAAATCCTAATTTTTTTAATTTGTCTTGCAAAATTACAACATTGTCATTTGAACTTCCTTCTTTTAACTCTTCAAAATTTTCATTATTCACCATAAAACCTCCATATCTTCTATATTATATTCATTAATCTACATTATATAACATATAATTTAATGTAAATAATTATAGAGAGGAAGATTATATTTGGCAATAGGTCGTTTAATTGTAAATGTTTATGTAGATAATATTGCTCAACCGATAAATGAAGCTAATGTAAATATTAAAGGGGAAAATACTAATATAAATGTGCTTACAAATATTTCAGGTAAAACAAATGAAATAGAGTTATATGCACCAGATGAAATATATTCTATGAGTCCCCAGGTAGATGTTAAACCATTTTCAGAATATACTATTACAGTATCAAAAGAAGGACTTAATACAAGTGTTGTTAATGGAGTAGAAATTTTTCCAAATGTTACATCGTATCAAGATGTATATTTGACAAGTCAAACAGATGATACTATGAGTGAAGATATTACTACAATATCTGATCCAACTTTATGGGAGACATATCCACCAAAAATAGATGATGATGAAAGTTCTATATCTAACGAGGTTAGAGTACTACCAAAAGTAATAGTACCAGAATATGTTATTGTACATGATGGAATTCCAACTAATACTAATGCACCAAATTATACAGTATCTTTTCCTGATTATATAAAAAATGTAGCATCATCAGAAATATATCCAAGTTGGCCAAGAGAAGCCTTAAAAGCAAATATATATGCAATAATATCTTTTACTTTGAACAGAATATATACAGAATGGTATTTATCAAGAGGATACAATTTTACAATAACTTCATCTACTGCATATGACCAAAAATATACACATGGAAGAACAATATTTGATACTATATCAGATGTAGTAGATGAAATTTTTTTAATGTATTTAAAATATCCAAATCAATCGTATCCGTTTTTAGCCCATTACAACGATGGGATCGATGTAAATAACAAAGGTTGGTTAAGTCAGTGGGGAAGTAAGAGTCTAGCAGACCAAGGATATAATGCACTACAAATCGTAAGATATTATTATGGAAATTCAATTGAACTTGCAACTGCAGAGTTAGTCTCATCTTTTCCAACATCATATCCTGGTTATAACCTAGAACTTAATTCATGTGGGCAAGAAGTACAATTTATTCAAAATGAATTAAATAAAATAAGAGGAAGTTATCCTGCTATACCTCGTATAGATAATCCAAATGGAATATATGATAGTAGTACAGCAGATGCAGTTAGAACTTTTCAGAATATTTTTAATCTACCTGTAACAGGAGTAATAGATTATGCAACTTGGTATAAAATTTCTTATGTTTACACAGCAGTAACTGATATGTTAAAAGGAATATATGATTAAATGTATAAAACTTGTAATTTTTCCCATATTATTATTAAAGGAGGAATAATAATATGAAGAAAGTATTTATCTGTTTACTAGGTATATTTATGATGTTTACAACAGGTTGTGATAATATTGATAATAATCCTACTAAAAAAGTAGAAGAATTAATGGGTAAGTATCAAATGCTAGATGAAGATGTAATGGATGATTTAAATAGAACAATTGATGAAGAAGATTTAACTGATGAACAAAAAGATAGATATGAAAAATTACTAAAAAAACAATACCAAGATTTAAAGTATACAGTTAAAAATGAAAAAATAGATGGTGATAATGCAACTGTTGAAGTTGAAATTGAAGTAACAGATTATACTAAAGTATTAAATGATTCAGAAACATATTTAGATGAACATAAAGATGAATTTAATGATGATAATGGAAATTATTCTATTGAAAAATATACCGATTATAAATTAGATAATATGGAAAAAGCTAATACAAAAGTAAAATATACACTAGAGTTAACACTAACGAAAACAGATGATGAGTGGCAACTTGATAATTTAACTGAAACTGAAAGACAAAAAATTCATGGTATATATAACTATTAAAAATAGATAAGAAACATTAATTTATTTCTTATCTATTTTTTTTATTAATCTTCTAACTGAAGTACAAACACCATTTGATTTACTATAAAGTTTTGGATGTGAAATAAGCATACTATAACCATTATAATTATTTATCATTTCCATATCATTTAAATCATTTCCAATAGTATAAATATCATCACTATTTACTTTAGTTATATCTTTTATTATTTCAATACCATCAGCTTTACTACCAAAAGAAGATGCATATACTGATATCGAATCTGTATTTACTAAAACATTTTTCATATTTTCTTCTAGATAAGATTTTTCTTCTGAAAAGTTAAATAACTTATTTGGCATAGCTCTAACAGTTATTATTTTATTAGAATCTATTTTTTCCATATTCATTCTTCTAATAGATTTTATTATATTCCCTAATCTTATATTATAGTTGCTTGAACCAATATATCCTTTTTCATCAAAAAAATCTACTCTTTTAAAAGTTTTATTATCTTCTAATAGTAATTTCAAAAAGCTTTGATTTGAACTATCAAGATATTTTTTATAAATAACATTATCTTCCATATCATATATAGCATTACTATTATAACAACTTAAAAAATCATATGGTATATCATATTTTTCAATTTCTTCTTTTATTGATTTAAAATCTCTTGCAGTTGATATAGCAAATAAGTTACCATTTTTTCTAAATCTTCTTATAGCTTCAATATTTAATTTAATACTATGATCACTTGTATATAAAGTATCATCATAATCACTTACTAATAATTTCATATTATAACCTCTTTTCATCGGAGTTATATTATATAAACTTTATTTAATATTGTCAATATCATTAAAGTATATGAAAATGTAGGTTGATAATTGTCAATGATAATTTGACAAAATATTAAAAATATGTTAGCATATAAACCACTAAAGGGGGGAAATATATGGATAATAAAAATATAGATGAAAAAATGAATGAGATATTAGAAAAACAGAAAGAACAAGAAGACATTAATGAAGTTGATACAACACTTCTTGCTATAGGATTATTATTATCATCATTTTTAATACCTACATTTTTGAATTCATCAAATTTTTTAGACGCTTTTTCATCAACTTCTGGTGTGTATGCAACCATGACAGGTTTAATGGGTGTATTTGTATCAGGATATTCAGCTATTTCATTAATAATATCAAATATAAAATTAAAAAAATTAATTAATGAATATAAAGAAAAGAATAAGGAAAAGAATAAAGAATCTAATATCGAAAATACGAAAGATTTTGAATTACAAAATTCTAATACACATGAAAAAACAGCAGAACTAAGTATAGAATCAAAGAAAAGAATATTGCAAGAAACTAAGTCACTAATTACTGAAAAAAGCGCTGAAGAAAATTATAGTAAGCAAAAAAAATTAAAATAAAATATATAAAACATATTAAGGTTAAGTACTTACCAAGTTTGTTGAAACACTCAATTTATTTGCTAGATTGAGTGTTATTTTTTATACTAGAAAACTCTTGCAAATATTCTTTTTAGTCAAATATTGTCGAATAAATCAATTATAAATCTATATTGTGGTATAATTATTTGGGAGATGATTAAAATGCCAAAAATAGATTATGAAAAAATACTTAATAGATGTTTAAGTAAGAGAGTAGATTTTGCAGAAATTTTTTATGAAAATACAAAAGCAAATAATACTTATTTATTAAACGATAAGATTGATAGAATAGAAACAGATATTAAACGTGGTATTGGAATACGTCTTGCATATAAAGATAGGGAAGTATATTTAAGTACAAATAATTTAGAAGAAAATAATATAAATAGATTGATAGATGAATTATTAAAGTCATTTGAGGATGGAAGAATTATTGATGATGTTAAATTAAGTAGAGTAGAACATAATAAATGTTGTGGTTCAAAAGAAGATATCCCATTTGATTTAAAATCTAAATTACTTCATCGTATTAATAAATATGCTAAAGAAAAGGACAATAGAATAAATCAAGTACAAATAAAATTATTTGAAGAGTTTCAAAATGTTGAGATAGCAAACTCTAAAGGAAATATTACAAGTGATTTAAGAACTAGAAAGAGAATGGATTTATTTATATATATTAAAGATAAAGATAAATTAGAAAGTACATCTAAAAGAATAGCATATAATTCTTCATATGATGAAATGTTAAATATAGATTATGAAAAAATAGTTGATGAATTAGTAGAAGAATTATATGAAAAATTAGAAAGCGTTCCTTGTGTTGGCGGACAAATGCCAGTAGTTATAGGCAATGGTTTTGGTGGAGTAATTTTTCATGAAGCATGTGTTCATCCACTAGAAGCATCTACAATCGCACGAAATAGCGGAATATTTGTGGGATGTTTAGGTAAAAAGATTGCATCAGATAAAGTAACTATAATAGATGATGGAACATTAAAAAATGAATGGGGAAGTACTAATATTGATGATGAAGGAAATCCTACACAAAGAAATGTATTAATTGAAAATGGTATTTTAAAAAGTTATTTAATTGATGAATTAAATGGTAGAAAAATGGGACAAAGTCAAACTGGTTCATCAAGAAGAGAATCATATCTTTATTCACCTACATCTAGGATGAATAATACTTATCTTGATAAGGGTAATGATAAAATAGAAGATATGATAAAAAGTATAAAATTTGGACTTTATGCTAAAAGAATGGGTGGAGGTTCAGTAGAACCTATTACTGCAGATTTTAATTTTGCAGTTACACATGGTTATATTATAAGAGATGGTAAAATATGTGAGCCGATAAGTGATGCATGCTTAATTGGTAATGGAAAAGATATTTTAAAAAATGTAGAAATGGTAAGTGATGATTTAGAACTATCTAGTGGATATTGTGGTGCAAGTAGTGGATATGTACCTACTCATGTTGGAGAACCTACGATAAAAGTTTCTAATATTTTAGTTAGTGGGGTGAGTGAATAATGGATTACTTAAAATTTTTTGATAAAGCAAAAGAAAATGGTATAAAAGAAATAGAAATAAAAGAAGAACATCAAAAAATAAATGATATTGTGATATTTAATGAAAAGTTGGAAAAATATCAAATAGATGACAATAAAATTATTAATATTAAAGCAATATATAATAATAAAACTATAAATATATCATTACTTGAAGATGAATTTGATATGGATGAAATTATTGAATTAATAAAAACTAATTCAAAATATATAGAAAATACTGATAACAATAAAATTATTGAAAATGTTAGTAATAATAAAATAGATTATGTAGAAGAAGAATTTAATTTAGATGAAATTATAAATAAGTTAATGGAATTTAACAAACTTAAAAGTAATTATCCATTATTAAAAGATATTAGTATAAATCTTGATAGAGTACAAAGTTTTATTAGAATAATAAATAGTAATAGCATTTCTTTAGAAGATTATAATACATATTATTGTATATCTATAAGTGCAGTAGCACAAAATGAAGAAAAATTATCTACGAGTGAAAAAATAAAATATGCAAAAACTTTTAATGAATTAGAGTGTGAAAAATTAATTAAAGATGTAATAGATGAGGCAATAAAAAAATTAGAGTGTTCAAAAGTTACAAGTGGAAGATACAATATATTATTAAACAATAATTGTGTTGCGCAAATATTAGATACGATTTCATCTATGTTTATGGCAGATAATATTCAAGATGGTAAATCTTTACTATGTGGTAAGGTAAATAAAAAAATATTTTCTGATAAGTTAACAATAGTAGAAGATGCTACTAACGAAAAATTAGTAGGTAAAAGATTATTTGATGATGAGGGGATTAAGACTAAATATAAAGAAATAATTAAGGATGGTATATTTAATAGTCCACTATATAATATTAGAACTGCTCTAAAAGATAATGTAGAACCAACAGGTAATGGATACTCAAATATCAGTTATAGAAATATGTATATATTACCTAGTAATAATAGTTATGATGAATTATTAAAAAAACTAGATAATGGAATAGTTATAGATGTAGTAAATGGTATGCATGCAGCAATAAATCAAATTAATGGTAATATTAATTTACAAGCAGAAGGATATATAGTTAAAAATGGAATGATGATGACACCTATTAAGTTGTTTACTATTACAACCAATATATATGAACTATTAAATAATATATTAGAAATAGGTAGCGATTTATATTTTATTAATACTAGATGTGGTAGTCCATCTATACTTTTAAGTGATATATCAATATCTTCATAGTAATTGACAAATAGTGTTTTTTTTGAGATAATACTGTCGAAGAAAGTTGGTGAAGGGGTGTATAAAGAAAACGTAATATTAAGCCCTAAAGAAATACTAGAAAAAGAATTTAAGGTGGATGCTAGAGGATATAGAATGCAAGAAGTAGATAAATTCTTAGATGTGATTATTGGGGATTATAAGGAACTATTTAATGCAATAGATCAACTTGAAGATGAAAAAGAACAATTATTAAATGACATTATGAGATTAAAGCAAGAAATTAGAACGATAAAGACAAATATGGAAGTTGCAAAATCTCAATCTGATAAAGAAGTTACAAACCTTGATATCATTAGAAGATTATCACAACTTGAAAAATTAGTTTATGGTAGAGATGACAATTAATTAAAATAATAATTTTTAGACAAACGCTGCATATTTATTATGTAGAGGAAAGTCCATGCTCGCACTATCCTGAGATGGTAGTAGTGTTCATGTATAGGGAATAAATAACCTATAGTAGATTAATTCTAACGGCTTCGAGGAAATCTAAGTCAATATGATAAGATTTTATTAGATGTAAAAGTGCCATAGTGACGATATTCTATAGAAATATAGAAAGTGGAACGAGGTAAACCCCATGAGCGAGAAACCCAAATTATGGTAGGGGAACTCTCACAAAGGAAATGAACTAAGTGAGGGATTGATTATTCAATAGATAAATGTTTGTCACCTTAAATTTAAGGTACAGAACATGGCTTATTAAAATTATTATTTTTTTAATATGAAAAAGAGGTGCCAAAATTGAACGAAATAGGTGAAAAGTTAAGAGAGGCAAGAGAAAGTCACGGAGTAAGTATTGAAGAAGCAGCAGAAGATTTGAAGATTAGACCCTCTCAATTAAAAAATCTTGAAGAAGGTAATATAAAAGAATTTAAAGATATATTTTATGTTAAATTTTTTATAAGAGATTATGCTAAATATTTAGGTTTAGATGGAGAAAAAATCCTGGATGATTTTAATGAATTTTTATTCGATTATACATCAAGAATTCCTTTAGATAAAATTAAAGAAGTATCTGAGCAAAAAAAAGAAGATAAAAAAATTTCATCTCCTTATACAACTTCTCATAAAAAGAAATTTAATGTACCACGTTTTATTATTTTTGTAGTAATAGCAATAGTAATATTAGTGGTTGGATATTTAATAGTTAGTAGTATTATTAATAGAAAAACGCCTGATAACAATTACACAGCATATAAGTATATAATAGAATAGAGGTTTTGTATTTTGAAAAATTTACCTAACAAACTTACAATATTCAGAATAGTATTGACAATTATAATAATTTTCATTTTATTATTTCCATTTTACAATATAGGTTTTGAATTTCCTAAATTTATAATTAGTGCATCTAATGGAAAAATAATTGTCGAAAGTCAGTACATAATTGCTGGAATTTTATTTATAATTGCATCACTAACAGATTTTCTTGATGGATACATTGCTCGTAAATATAATATGATAACAGATGAGGGTAAAATGTTAGATGCTATTGCAGATAAGATATTAGTAAATTCTGTATTAATCATTTTAAGCTCAATGGGATTTATACATGCAATTATACCTGTTATTTTAATTATTAGAGATAGTATTGTAAATTCTATAAAAATGATGGCTGGTAATAAAGGTAATGTAGTAGCAGCTATAAAAACTGGAAAATGGAAAACTGCTTGTTTAATGGTAGGAGTAGTCTTAACTTTATTTTATAACTTACCATTTGAATTAGTTAATATAAATATTGCAGAAGTTTTGCTTATAATTGCATCAATTTTATCAATAATTTCAGGTGTTCAATATTATAATTTATATAAAAATGTAATTTTTTCAAAAAAAGATGAAAAAACAAAAATTGAAAATTAGTAATAAAATGATATAAAAATTTCTTATTTCTGTATAAGAGATTTTTATTTTTTGCTTAAAATTCTTTCAAAAAATTAACGAACTAATGTTTGCAAAAAGTATTGACATTTGTGTAAGTTATGAATTATAATAGAGATGTATTAAAGAAAGGATTGAAACAAATGGCAAAGACAACAACAGTCAAAGACAAGACTTTAGAACAAGTATTATTAGATATTGAAAAACAATTTGGAAAAGGTTCAGTAATGAAATTAGGTGAAACTGAACATAGAAAAATGGATGTATGTCCATCTGGTTCGTTAACCTTAGATATAGCACTTGGTGTAGGAGGATATCCAAAAGGAAGAATTATAGAAATATATGGACCAGAATCTAGTGGTAAAACAACATTCGCATTACATGCAATTGCAGAAATTCAAAAACAAGGTGGAAAAGCTGCATTTATAGATGCAGAACATGCCCTTGACCCAATATATGCTAAAAATTTAGGTGTAGATATAAATGAATTATTATTATCTCAACCAGATACTGGTGAACAAGCATTAGAAATATGTGAAGCATTAGTTAGAAGTGAAGCAATAGGAATAATAGTAATAGATTCAGTAGCTGCTCTTGTTCCTCAAGCAGAAATCGAAGGAGAAATGGGAGATTCTCATGTTGGACTTCAAGCAAGATTAATGTCTCAAGCATTAAGAAAATTATCTGGAACTATAAGCAAAACTAATACAATTGCAATATTCATTAATCAATTAAGAGAAAAAGTAGGAGTTATGTTTGGAAATCCAGAAACTACTCCAGGTGGTAGAGCACTTAAATTTTATTCTAGTGTTAGACTAGATATAAGAAGAGCAGAACAAATAAAACAAGGAACAGATGTTATTGGTAATAGAACAGTAATTAAAGTAGTTAAAAATAAAGTAGCTCCTCCATTTAAAGTTGCAGAAGTTGAAATCATGTATGGTGAGGGTGTATCTAAAGAAGGAGAAATAATAGATTTAGCAGCAAATATTGGAATATTAGATAAATCTGGTGCATGGTATGCATATAAAGGTGAAAAAATAGGTCAAGGTAAAGAAAATGTAAAATTATTCTTAAAACAACATCCTGATATATTTAATGAATTAGACAAAAAAGTTAGAGAACATTATGATATAAGTAGAGATGATTCAAAATCTAATAAAAATGAAAAAGAAGAAGAATAAAAATACTTAAAATGAAGTCATAATAAGAACAGAAGATTAATTTTTTCTGTTCTTATAATAGTTTAAAATCCTAAAATATATTTTGACTATGTCATATAATTATTGTATAATTATATGCGTAGATGTTTATTGGAGGAATTAATATGCATGAAATAATAATAGATGAAAAAGAAGAAATGGTCATGAAATTGCTTCATTATTTTGTAACATCACAAGGCTATAACCCAATTGTATTACATGGTGGTAAAGATGAAATATGGCTTGAAAATATGGATAATGATTATAAAATTGTTAGAATTGTTTCTGGATATATACATAATAATGAGCAATATGATTTAGATACATATAAAACAAAACAAATTGTTAAACAAATAAAGAAGAAAACATTCACATATAACATAAATACATTAAGTATATATGTAAATTTAGGTGATAATGTAAAAATGCATTCTTCTGAAAAAATAGATTGTGTATGTATAAAAGATATACAAGATGTAGATAAATATGATTTACTAAAAACCTCATTCCCAAGTTTGAAGAAAAGTTTAAATATTAAAGAAAAAGGTGTTATTCTATTTGCAAAACTAACACAAGATATCAATAGGGCAAATGAAGAAAAGGCAAAAAGAAATAACGATATTTTTGCTATTAAGAAACCATATATTACATATGCTTTGATTATTTTAAATGTACTTATATATATAATTGGTATGTTTGTAGGTCAAGATAATATGATATATAAGTTTGGTCTACATCCAGAATTAGTTAAAGCAGGAGAATATTACAGATTATTTACTTGTATGTTTTTACATGGTGGAATTATACATTTATTATTTAATATGTATGCACTTTACATAATAGGAATTCAAGTAGAGAATTTCTTTAATAAATGGAAATATTCAATAATCTATCTTGTCAGTGGAGTAGTTGGTGGACTATTTTCAATGATATTTACTAAAACATGGAGTGTTGGAGCATCAGGAGCAATATTTGGACTAATGGGTGCATTATTATATTTTGGATATACTCATAGAGTATATTTAGGAACTGTCATAAAATCTCAAATAATACCTGTTATAGTAATTAATCTTATTATAGGATTTGCATCTCCAGGTATTGATAATGCTGCTCACATTGGAGGATTAATAGGTGGTATAATAGGTTCTATGGCACTTGGAGTAAAAGATAAAAAAGATACAGTTGACCAAGTAAATGGAATAATTATTACGACAATATTGATAGGATTCTTAATTTATGTTGCATTTTTTGCTATAAAATAAAAACAACTTAAAATTACAATCGTAATTCAAGTTGTTTTTTCTTATTTATCAGTAGTACTATCTTTATATAATTCTTTTCTTATTTTTTCTATATTTTCTTCCATAATAGATACATAAGTTGCATTTTCTTGTCTTTCTTTTTCTGTTAAAACAGACAAACTATGTAATGGAACAACCGTAACACCTGTTTTACTAACTATTTTTTTAATTGTATCATTTTGTTCTTCATCGCTCTTAATAAATATGTATTCAATAGTTCCATCTTTGATTAATGAAATTGCATCATTTATTGTCTTTTCAGTTAAGTTTTCATTTTCTTCTAATGATATAACATTTATTCCATATTTTTCTAGGAATTTAAAAACATCACTTGATACTAAAACTGTATTATTTTCTGCATGTTCAGCTGCTTCTTTTATTTTTACGTCTAATTCTGAAGCTTCGAGATTTAATTCATCATATTTTTCTTGTATTTCTTCTACTAAGTATGGATCTTTAATATAATCAGATAATCCATTTTTAATATTTTCTGCCAACATCAAGAAGTTAAATGGATCTAACCACAATTCTTCAACACCATTTTCATATTCCATACCACGAGCCGCATCAATTATTTTTATTTGCTTATTAGTATTTAAAAGTCTTATTGCATAATCTGGTTCATTACTTGTTCCATTGTAAATAAACAAATTATTATTACTAAAATCGTTTATTTGTTTATCCGTCAAAGTGTATTTTGATACGTTTATACCATCTGGATATATACTTCCAATTAATTCTGCATTATCTTCATATAAATATGATGTTATATATTCAATTGGATATACCGATGTTTTAATTTTAATATTTTTCATAGTCTCATCTTCAAAACATCCTGTAAGAAGTAATGAACTAACAAGTATCGCACCTAATTTTATAATTTTATTTTTCATTTTTCCTCCTTATTTCTGGTACTGGGTCATACCCATAACTACCAAGTGGATTACACCTAATTATTCTTTTAATTGTTAAAATACTTCCTTTTATACAACCATGCTTATTAATAGCTTCTATCCCATAATTTGAACATGTTGGTATATGCCTACACATATTATGCCATGGTCCTGGGATACTTTGATAAACTTTTATCAAACCTATTAAAACCTTTTTCATCAAACCACCATATATACATTTTACTATTTTTTTTAGTATTTTAAAACAAGATTTGATAAAAAAGTGATTTTAATATATAATTATTATAGGTGGTTTACATGAATTTTTTAAGAAAATATAATATAGTTCCTAAAAATATTGAATATTATAATATTGCTTTTACACATACTTCTTATTCTAATGAACATAATTTAAATTATAATTATGAAAGATTGGAGTTTTTAGGTGATGCAATTTTAGAATTAGTAGTTACTGATTATCTATATAGAAACGAAAACGCTAAAGAAGGAGAAATGACAAAATTAAGAGCAAGTTACGTATGTGAGAATGCACTATATGAATATGCAAAAGAAATAGAACTTAACAATTTTATAAAAGTAGGAAACGGTGAAAGAAAATCAGGTGGACAAAATAAGAAAGTTATAATGGCTGATGTTTTTGAAGCATTACTAGGTGCGATATATTTAGATTTAGGATATGATAAAGTTAAAGAATTTGTTGAAACAGTAGTTTTTCCACATATAAAAAATAAAGAAAATAATGACTTTTTAAGAGATTATAAATCAGAACTTCAAGAAGTAGTTCAAACTTCAAGAAAATCAGTAATATATGAAGTAGTTAATGAAAGTGGACCTGCTCATAATAAAACTTTTGAAGTAGTCGCAAAAGTCGAAGGAATTGTTTATGGAAAAGCAAAAGCAGGTTCTAAAAAAGAAGCAGAACAACTTGCTGCAAAGGAAGCACTTTCAAAAAAGGCAAACTAAAAAAATTAAAACATTGATTTGTTTTAATTTTTTAAATACCTATTTTTAGCTTCTACATATAATGTTTCAATCTTATTATAGGTAAGCGGTCTAACTTTAGTTTTAATATCCTCTAAAATCGGCCTTGGATTACCATGAACGAAAGTTCTCCAATGATTTTTAATAGTATCATAAATTATATTAAGTTCATTGCTATTTAATTCAATACCTTGTTTAAAAGCAAATTCTTTTATTTGTTTTAATTCAAGTTTATTGACATAGTCATTAATTAAATAATCGTACATTTTATATCACCATTATATAATATGAATAAAAGTGAAAATAATTACTTACATAATATAGCCATATTTTATTTGACAATATTTATTTGAAATGTTAATATAAACATCAATTGTTAGGTGGTGTATTATGGAAGAAAATGAATATTTTAAATTAAGTATTTCAAGGGTTTTTGATAGGTTACTAAGTTCATCTCAAAAAGATGATGAAGTAACTCTAAATGATATTACACGTTGTCAAAGTATATTATTAAAAGAAAGAGAAATACAAGAAGATTTAATAAGAAAAAAAATTTGTAAGAAACTTAATGTTGATTTCTGTTATTCACCTAAAATCTGGTATACTAATAATGATAATATATTTAGGTTTACTGTAAAAGAAAAATTAACTCTAACTTCTGATTATGACATAGATATGGAATTAATAAAAAATGAAAACGGTGAGTTATCTATATTTAAATCAACAAATTCAGAATATGCTTTTGATATTTTAAATACTTCTAAGGAAGAAGTAAATGAATATTATAATTTTAAAGAAGAAGAAAGGTTAATGTATGAATCAAAATATTATAATATTAATATAGACTCTAATACTAAAATAATTGTTAATTTAAATTTTTTACATATTTTTCTTGGCATATATTCTATGCTCTGTGAAATAATGTGGTTAACTAAGTGGTATCATGATAATGAATTTAAAATTGATGTAAGATATCCAGAATGTTTTTATGAAAATATAAATTCATTAATTAATAATAATCTATTTATAAAAATAAAAGATTTACCACCATATATGCAAGAAAAGTTATATACTATTAGAAAAGAACAACTTAACAACATAAGGGAAAATAAAGATAAAATTAATAAATTAATATTAAAAAGTAAAAAACAAAAACATAAATGAAGATTAGTATGTTAAAATCTTTATTCATGCTTTTTTTAAAACTTCATGTTTGACAATATTTATTTGAAATGTTAATATAAACATCAATTGTTAGGTGGTATCTTATGGAAGAAAATGAATATTTTAAATTAGGTATTTCAAGGGTTTTCGATAAATTATTATGTACATCACAAAAAGATGATGAAGTAACTCTATTTGATATTATAACTTGCCAAAATATATTGTCAAAAGAAGATGAAATTAAAGAAAAAGTAATAAGAAAAAACATTTGCCAAAAACTTAATGTTGAATACTGTTATATACCTGGTATTGTTTATAATAATACACTTAGCTTTTATATAAAAAAGTATTTGTGTTCAGATTTTAGTGTATGTGTAGAATTAACAAAAGATGAAGAAAATGAATTATTAATATTAGAATCGACAAGTCAAGAATATACTTCTAAAATTTTGGATAATGCAAAAGAAGAAGTAAATGAATATTATAATTTTAAAGAAGAAGAAACATTAACGTTTATAGAGAAAAAGTATAACATCAATATAGATTCTAATACCAATATAATTATTAAATTAAATAGTACAAGTATTGAACTATACATATATTTTGAAAATAAACTAATAATGTATATAGAAAGTTGGTATAGAGATTACAAATTTGATACAAAGCATTCTAAACTTACACATAAAGATATAAAATTGTTAATCGACAACTTATTTATAAAAATAAAAGATTTACCACCATATATGCAAGAAAAATTATATGACATTAGAAAGAAACAAATTGATCATAAAGAAAAAAATAGAGAAAAGATTAATAAATTAATATTAAAAAGTAAAAAGCAAAAACATTTTTAAAGTTTTTAAAAAGTGGGTAAAATCTCACTTATTTTTTAATATAGAATAATACTTATAATAGACTTAGTAAATAAATTTTAGTAAAATAAATAATTAATATTGTGTAATTATTAGTTCTTTGATAATATATTTTTATGAAAGAATGTTATAAATATGTACAAACTAATATATATATAATATAGAAACATGGTGATATTAATGAAGTTTAAATTTAACTTTAAAAAAAATAGATTCATAAAAGAAATTATAGAAAAAAGATTTAATATATTAATTGGTATAGTAATATGTGTATTTTGTGTACTTGCATTTAAACTATTTAGTGTTCAACTAATAAATAATGAAAAATATGAACAGTTAGCGCTTGAAAGTTCTACTAATATAATAGAAGGTCCAAGCGCACCACGTGGAAGAATATATGATAGAAATCATAACCTATTAGTTGATAATTCACCTGTTAAAACAATATATTACAAAAAAATAAAGGGTGTTACTTCAAGTGAAGAAGTTCAAATTGCTTATAAAATGGCAAATATTATTGATTTAGATTATTCTAAACTTAGTGAAACAAATTTAAAAGAATTTTGGATGATTAATAATGAAAAAAAAGCTAAAGAAAAAATAACAGATAAAGAGTGGGAAAAATATAAAGAAAGAAAATTAGATGATAAAGATATTTATAATTTAAAAATTAGTAGAATAACAGAAGAAGATTTAAGTAAATATACAGAGTTAGATAAAAAAACTGCATATATATATTATTTAATGAATAAAGGTTATTCGTATGATGAAAAAATAATTAAGAATAAGGATGTTACGGAATTAGAATATGCAACTGTTTCTGAAAATGCAGAAGAACTAAAAGGTTTTAATACTAAACTTGATTGGGAAAGAGTGTATCCATATGGAGATGTGTTCAAAACTATATTAGGGAAAGTATCTAGTGAAGATCAAGGTATTCCTGCAGAATTAAAAGATGAATATTTGAAACAAGGTTATAGTTTAAATGATAGAGTAGGTATAAGTTATTTAGAATATCAATATGAAGATATTCTAAAAGGTACTAAAGCAAAATATAAAATTTTAAATGATAATTCATATCAATTAATAGAAGAAGGAAAAAGAGGCAATGATATTGTACTTAGTATAGATATCAATGTTCAACAACAACTAGAACAAATTTTATCCGAAGAAGTTTTAGCCACTAAATATGAAGCCAATACAGATTTTTATGATAAAAGTATGGCAGTGATTCAAAATCCAAATACAGGGGAAATTATTGCAATGGCTGGAAAACAAGCAGTATTAGAAAATGGTAGTTATAAAATTGTCGATTATACACCAGGTATAACAACTTCTCCTGTAATTGTCGGTTCTGTTGTAAAAGGTGCATCAATATTAGTTGGTTATACAACTGGAAATCTTCAAATTGGTGAAAAAATAAAAGATGAATGTCTTAAAATTAAAAACACACCAGAAAAATGTTCTTGGTCAAAAAGATTAGGAACATTAGATGATATACGAGCACTTGCTAAATCATCAAATGTTTATCAATATAAAATAGCAATTAGAGTAGGTAAAGGAAACTATCAATATGACCAACCATTAAAAATAGATACAAATGCATTTAATATATATAGGGAAATGTATAATAGATTTGGTTTGGGCGTTAAAACAGGAATTGACCTTCCAGTTGAAAGTACAGGATATAAAGGAACAAGTACACTTCCTGGACATTTGCTTGATTTTGCAATTGGACAATATGATACATATACTCCAATTCAATTAAGTCAATATGTTTCTACTATCGCAAATGGAGGAGATAGATTAGAACCACATATTTTGAAAGAAGTTTATGTATCTAATAAAGAAGGTACATTAGATAATATGAAAGAACAAAAAGAAAGAACAGTATTAAATAAAGTTGAAGCAGAAGAAAAATATATGAATAGAGTAAAAGAAGGATTTTTAGCAGTTATGAATAGTGGTGGACTTGGTGTTGGATTTATGGGTGATGCTCCAAACCCAGCTGGAAAAACTGGAACAAGTGAATCATTTTATGATAGTGATGGAGATGGTGTCATCGATAAAGAAACTGTATCTAAAAC
>CANRCS010000006.1 GCA_947629195.1 uncultured Bacilli bacterium
TATCTATATCAGAATATTCTGGATAAATACTTTTAATATAATTAATACCATTTATTAATTGTTCAACTGTAAGTTTTGTACCATTATCCCTATTACCATAATATAAAAGATAAACTTTAGATACCATATCTTCATCTATTCCAAGAAGACTCGACATTTCTTGAGTAGTCATTTTTTTATTAATAATATTTTCATTACTAAAAGTATTTAATAAATTTATTTTAGATTTTAATTCATCATTAAAATTAGATGAATATTCTGGGTTATTTAAAACATTATTTATAACAAAATTAGAAAAATCATATATTGTCATCTTATTATTTATATCACTAGTTGTAACATAATATAAATATAAACTTTTCATAGTTTCTAAATCAATATCAAATAGTTTTGACATTTCATTTGAATTGATTTCTTTTGTTAACAAACTTTTATTTGTAAATTTATTTACAGTATTTAATTTATTTAATGAATTTTTATCAATATTAGAAGAATATTTACTATTAATAACATAATTGTTCATAAATTCGATAAACTTAGGAATAGTTAATGTTGTATTATTATTAATTGAATTATAGTATATTAATAAATCATTTACTGTATCTTCACTTATATCAAAAATATCAGCTATCTCTTTTGTGGTTCTACCTGCATTAAATTTATCTGCATTTGTAAAATTGGATAGTTTATCAACATTTTTTCTTATATCATTTGTAATTTTATCATTAAATTCTGAATTATCATAAACTTCATCTTTAATAAAATTAACAAATTCACCAAAAGTCATTTTATTATCTTCATTTTTATTATAATAATTGTAATATATAATTTTTAATAGGTATTCATCTACTTGTGTATCAGAGCCTAAATCTTTTAATTTTGAATTTAAATTTTGATATTGTAATGGTTCATTAATAGTATTACCATAACATAATACCTCACTAATTTTATTATCTTTTTCTAATGTTTTACAATATTTCGAAATTTTATCTTCATATTTATTTTTATAGACAAGAGCTATTTGATTATCAACGTCAAATACTTTTCCTACTTTATCTGAATCAGAATCTGTATATAAAATTTTTAAATTTCCTTTTAGAAGAAAACTGGCAACAAAAATCACCACAAAAAGAATAATTCCAAAGTAACGAAATTTATAAGCAAAATTACCTAGTGAATTTAATTTTAATACAGGTGATTTTTTCTTCGTTTTAATAATTAATTTATCAAAAGTTAAAATAAGAAATGGAAGACATGTAAAAATTGTTAATAAACTAAATAATACACCTTTAGCAAGTACAAATCCTAAATCTTTTCCTATTGTAAAACTCATGAATACTAGTGCAAGCAACCCTACAATTGTAGTAATAGAACTACTAGAAATTGATTTAAAAGATTTATATAATGCGGTTTTCATTGCTTTAACATTGTTAGGTTCATCCTTCTTTTCTTGTCTATATCTATTCATAAGCATTATAGAGTAATCCATAGATAAGGCAAGTTGTAGAATAGCAGAAATAGAGTCAGTAATACTAGAAATTGATGGAAAAATTATATTTGTTCCTTTGTTTAGAAAAACCCCCATACCTATTGCGATTAAAAATAATATAGGCTCTATATAAGAATCACACATTATAATTAATATTATCAATGCACAAAAAATTGCTAAAGCAACAATCCATATAGGTAATACAACTTTGTATTCATCAGAAATGTCACCACTTGTTTCAATATTATAATCTTCATATTTTTTTATTATTTTACTATATAAATTACTTGCTAATTCTGAATTTTTACTATCATTTGCTGTGATTTCATATAATGTATAATTATCTTTATTATAGTTATCAGTTTTATCATATAAAACTTCCTTTACTTCTTTCATGGATGATAAATCTTTATATATCTTATCCTTTTCCTTATTGGATAAATCTTTAAACATAACGTTTAATGTGCTCGTTTTCATTTCTTTAAATTCTTCATCCATTATATCCATTCCTATTCTTGTTTCAGAAGTTTTAGGAAGATATTTTGTTATATCACGATTTATAACTACATTTTTTGCAAGAAATAAACTAGCAATCGTAATTACTAAAAATAAAAAGAAAATTATTATTCTCTTATTTACAATAAAATCTGTAATCTTTTTCACGTTACTCCCTCTTTCTAATTTGTTTTGAGACAAATTACATTATATTCTACTCTTATTTATAAAATTGTTTAACAACAAAATAAGCGTTAGTGTTAAAATTTTAACATTGTTGAAATATTTGTCAAAATTATGATATAATTAAACCACAGATGGGGTGATATTTGTGAAGTTAAAAGGAATTAATAATTCTTCAAGAAAAACAAAAGAGTTAATAAAAAAATCATTTGCAGAATTACTTGAAGAAAAAAAAGAAACTAAAAATATTACGGTAAAAGAATTAGTAGAAAGAGTAGATTTAACACGTGGAGCATTTTATTCTCATTATGATAACATATACGAAGTAGCATCAGAAATCCAAGATGAAATTCTAGATACAATTTTCAATAATAATATAGTTTTAAATTCTAAAGAAGATATAAATAAATATATAGATTCAATATTTAATTATTTAAAAGAAAATGAAAAAATATATTCTAAACTTCTAGTTTCAGATGATCCAATGATATTTATGAATAGATTGAATAAAAAAATTTGTGAAACTATATCACAAACTTTAGGAAACAGTGTTAATCATTTGGATATACTATTATTTACCAATGGAATAATAAATATTATTATTCAATATTTTAGAAAAGAAATACCAGAAGAATTATCAGATATATGTGAATATGTAAAAAAAATATCTAGTTATCTATTTTTCAAAAAATAACTAGATATTAATCTTCTATTAAGTTTTCACTTATTAAATCATTTATAAACTTTATGTTTTTCTTTGTAATGTGTTTACTTTTATTTATAAAAATAGTTCTATCTAATAATAAAACATCAATTATTATTACTTTATTTCCATAGACTACTCTTTTTTGATATGTTGGATATATTAAATTAGGTTCATAATGATATCCAAAATATTCTAATACATCAAAATTAGCAATTCTACTTAATTTCATTGGAAACACCTCTAGTAAAAAGTATTTCCAATTTTTAAATTTAAAATTACAAAGTTTATAATTTTTATTTACAAAATTTTTTAATAAAATATTTTTGACCTTTAACAGTACATTTAGGCGTTTTAGCAATTTTATTTGAACTATAAACAAAAACTGATTTTATCTCAAATAATTTCAAATCAAGTGAATACTTAGTTGGCATATTTTTTCTTTCTCCTCTTTTGATTAAATATCCATTATTTCTTAACCATTTAAATAATTCATTTTGACCAATTATATAACCATTTTGAGTTAATATACTTGAAAGTTCACCTATTAAAACACTATTTCTTGAAGTATTGTTTATTTCATCTACAAATTTAGATAATTCTTTTTTTACCATTTATAATCCTCCTTTATATTTTTAAATGTTAAAAAGCCTTTATTTCATAGCACTTGAAAAATAAAGACTTTTTATGTATAATATAAAAGAATTTACTTTTCAAGTGGATTCACTATTTTGATAAGTAGCGATTTCTTGGCGGGAATACTACTTATCATTTTTTATATACTTTATTATAAAACCATCTCCCTTCATTATAAGTATATAGCAACTAGTCTCTTGATGTCAAGATAGTTATTTGTTTTTTTCTATATACTCTAATATAAAATCTTTAATTACAGATTTCATAGTTACATTATTTTTTTCAGTTGCTTTTTTAAAATCTGATAATTCTTGAGGTAATAGTGTAATATTTAATTGTTTATATTTCTCTTTTCTTCTTTCAATATCTATCTTGTTTTTATAAAAAATTTTTCCTGATGCCAAATCTAAATATTCATCACATATTTTAATAGCCGATTTAATATAATCATCTTCATTATTATTTTCTAAATTTTTTAAGTCTAAAATACATTTTGAATATAAAGAATTTGATTCTATTGTTGTTATTTTTTCTTCTTTTATATAGTTCTTAATATCGTCAATTGATGCTGCTTTAAGCCAATTTTTAAGAACTAATAATATTTGTTCATTACGATTAGTTTCTTGCATATTTTATCGCTCCATTCATTAATATAATACAAATTATTAATCATTTACTCAAATAATATTTTTAGTTACTCATTAATTTTTTCTGTATTTCTTCTGTAAATACAGAAAATTTTTCCCTTTTAGATATTTTAACTAAATCATCTATTGTTTTTACATTTTCTTTAAAAATCTGCAATCTATTATATTTAAAAGCATCATCGAATAAATAGATATATACTTTATTTATAAACTTTTCACGTTCTTTACTAGAAACGTTTATTTTTTCAGAAAGATAATTTTGATCTATAAAATAAGCGCTTAACTTTTTATCTTCGTTATTTTCATTTTGTAAAATTTTATTATTTATTATCTTTCTAAATTTTCCCCATGTAATATTTCCAAAACCTTTAATATATAAATTATCAAATTTCGCAGTTTTTTCATCGTTAACCCATACAAAATTCCATCTTCTTCTAAAAGCTGCATCTATTGGTATTGTATTTTCATTTGTAGAACTCATTGTTGCTATAATTGATAAATTCTCAGGTATATATATTTTTTTATTAGGATTATTATATATATAACCTGCTATTAAATTATTACTTATTGCATAAACACTTCGTCCATCTGCTTGTCTATCTAACAATAAGAATATATCACCAAATATAGCTGAAGCATTACCACGATTTAATTCTTCAATAATAAGATAAAAATTAGAATCTGGATTTTTAATGGCTCTATCAAGAATTTTAGTAAATGGTCCAGGAAGAAATTTATAACTTACAAAATTATTTTTAGTTATAGCAGCAATTCTACCTATAAAATCTTCATTACTATATTCTGGATAAAAAACTACTGTCTCGTATTTCATACTATCAATCAATTGTAAAGTTTTATCATCATTATATATTATAGAACCATTAGAATATTTTTGCGCCAAATGATTTTCTTTTACCATATACGATTTTCCTGAGCCAGGTATTCCAATGTATATGATATTTTTACCTTCAATTTTTTTATCACTTGCAATTTTTATTTCATCATTTATTTTATTTAAGTCATTTTCTATATTGTTTGTTCCATCATTTAATTTATTTTCAAATGTCATGTAAATATGACTTAAATATTTAAGGTCTTCTTGAATCATTGAGTCATTAATATCATCTACTTTAATCGATTTAGATATTATTATTGCATCATCAAAATTATTAAATGTATATTTAAAATCTCTTTTTAAATAAGGTTCAAAACTTTTAATAATATTTATATATTCATCTCTTTTAGCAGCAATTTCCCTCTTTTTATAATTTGTTCTACCAAAACCTAACCAAATTTCAATTGCTAAAGTATCAGTATTAAATGATATTCCAATATATTCTCCTTTTGTTCCTTTATTATTTTTAATATCATGAATATGTACCCATGGATTATTTGATAAATTATAACTTGGGCCTACTTTAAAATCGGTAATAAGTTCATTAATTTTAAATATTCGTTTTGCTTCATCCTTTATATAATTTAATTTATCAATATCTTTAACTTTATTTTTTCTAACATTTTTAGAATCATAATATGATTCTAAAATTTCCTTATTGTAGCAATAAATGATATATCTAGTAAAATCTTTAATATTCATTTTATCACTTCCTTCATTACAATTAATTTAATCATTATTTTTATATGTTGTCAACTCATAAAAAGTAAAAAATACAGTATTTTTTTAAAATCACTGTATTTTTTACTGTATTTTTACTGTATTTTTTAAATTATTCAAAAATTTGATGTTTTAATTTCCATTCTTCAAATTCTAATCTTTGTTCATATGTTTCTATTTCTTCATGATAGTAATGTTTTGTAAACTCACCACATGAACTTCTAACTGCTCTAATAGTGAATAATCCATAATTAGGTCCAGTAACTAATAGTACATCACCTGGTTTTGAAATAATATTTATAATAATATTAAATGCAATTGAAGTAGATGGCAAGAATGTAAGATTGTGTACTGATAAACCTTTTTCATCAATATCATCATAAGAATAAGGATGAGTATTTATAAAGCCTTCATCTTCAATATAATCCAGTAAAACTTTTCTTATATTGTCATCGCCTTCAGTATAAGGATATTTATACATATCTTTAGATGCAAGTGCTTTTTGCATTTCTTCAATTGATAGTGGAAAAGGTTTATAATTAGTAGGATTTCCACTACCTAAATCAATATCTTTAATAGTTGTTATATTTTCATCACGAACTTCATATCCATAAAAATCTATTGCATCTGCAATATTTTGAACAGTTGGATTAAATTCATCTCCATCTAATCTTGAACCTATATAAGGTAATCCAAATCTTCTATCAGATAAATTTGGATTTTCCCTTAATAATCTATCTATTGCACTTGATTTCTTTAACATAATAATCTCCCTTAATCAAAAAATCAATAATATTATACCATGCTAAAAGAAAATAAACTAATGCGTTTATTCTCATTTAGGCTCAATTAATGATAATGATACTTTATTTTTATCTATAAAAATATCATCTACATAACAATCTACAATATCACCAACACTTACGACTTCCATTGGATGCTTAATATATTTATCTGTTAATTTAGAAATATGAGCTAAACCATCATTTTTAAGACCAATATCTATAAATACTCCAAAATCTACAACGTTTCTTACTGTTCCCTGTAGTTTCATACCACGTTTTAAATCTTCAATTTTTAGTATATCACTTTTTAAAATTGGCTTTTCAAAATCATCTCTTGGGTCTCTTGTTGGTTTTTCTAAACAACTTATAATATCTTCTAACGTATAATTATCAATACCAAGTTTTTTAGAATAATCATCTACATCTATGTCTTCTAATTTTTCTATTAATTTATTTGTTCCCAAATCATTTAAAGTTAGCCCAAGTTCTTTTAAAAACTTATTAGTTATATCATAACTTTCAGGGTGAATTGAAGTTTGGTCTAATGGATTATCACCATCAATTATTCTAAGAAATCCTATTGATTGTTCATATGCTTTGTCACCAAGCCCTTTAATTTTTTTAACTTCTTCCCTATTGATAATTTTTCCAAATTTATCACGATATTCTAAAATTTTATCTATTGTTTTTTTAGTTAATCCAGATACATATTTTAGAAGAGAAGCACTTGCAGTATTTATATTAACTCCAACTTGGTTAACTGATTTACTGACAACGAAATCTAGTGAATCATTTAATTTCTTGCTAGAAACATCATGTTGATATTGTCCAACTCCAATACTTTTTGTATCAATTTTTACAAGTTCTGCTAAAGGGTCTTGTAATCTTCTACCAATACTTATTGCACTTCTTTCTTCAACATGCAAATCTGGAAATTCATTGATTGCAAGTTTACTAGCAGAATATACACTTGCTCCTGCTTCATTAACTATTATATACTCTACTTTTCTTTTAGCATTTTTAATTACATCAGCGGCAAAAGCTTCACTTTCTCTAGATGCTGTACCATTTCCAATTGCAATTATATCGATATTATATTTTTCAATTAACTTTAAAACATGTTCCTTTGCTTTTTCATACTCATTTCTAGGCTCATGAGGATATATAACACTAATATCAAGTGGTTTTCCAGTCTTATCTAAAACTGCAAGTTTACACCCTGTTCTATATGCAGGGTCAAGTCCTAATACCATTTTTTCTTTCATTGGTGGAGTAAGTAATAATTTTTCTAGATTTTTACTAAAAATATCAATTGCTCCTTCTTCAGATTTTTCAAATAACTCACTTCTTATTTCTCTTTCTATACTAGGAGCAATAAGTCTTTTATAACTATCCTTAATTGCATTTTTTACAATTTCATATACAAAAGAATTTTTATTTTTTACTAATTTTCCTTCCAAATAATTTTCTATATATTTATCATCCACATCTATACTTACAGATATAACTTTTTCATTTTCTGCACGATTAATAGCTAAATAACGATGTGGTTTAATCCTTTTAACTTCTTCTTTATAATCGTAGTACATTTCATAAACTTTCTTTTCATCTATCGCATTCTTCTTAACTTTAGTTACTAAAACGCCAGTTCTATACGTATAACTTCTAATCCATTTTCTATATGATGCATTATCACTTATCCACTCAGAAATTATATATCCTGCACCCGTAATAGCATCATCCACACTTTTAACTTTATCATTTAAGAATTTTTCTGCAATTGTATCTATTGTTCCATTCGTTGGAAATGACATTATAATTTTAGCAAGTGGTTCTAATCCATTATTAATTGCTTCCGTTGCTTTTGTTTTTTTCTTTTCTTTAAATGGTCTATATAAATCTTCAACTTCAACTAACTTTTCACTTTTCATTATTTTATCTTTTAATTCATCAGTTAAAAGTCCTTTTTCATCAATTAATCTTATAACATCTTCTTTACGTTTAAGTAAGTTTACTTGATATTCATATACTTCTGAAATTGCACGTATTTGTTCTTCATCTAAATTACCAGTTACTTCTTTTCTATATCTTGCAATAAAAGGTATTGTATTTCCTTCGCTTAATAAGTTTAGTGTATCAACTACTTGCTTATCTCTTATTTTTAAATCATTACTTATTTGTTTTATAATTAATTCATTCATAACTTTCCTACTTTCTAATTGCTGTACTAAATAATTATAATATTAAATAAAAGTTAATACAATATTATTAAATTTATTTGTACAAAAAAAATTATAATTTTATAATAGAAAATTTAAAAGTTGTTATAAAATTAACTATTTAATCTTATAACAACTTTTTCTGCTTATTTTTATAACGAAAAATAAATTAATCAATATTTTCTTTTAACCAAATAAGTAAGTCATCTAATACTTTTTTTTGATTTTTAGACACATTCACAAACTTGATATTGTTTTTTAAACATTGTTTTTTATATGTTTTGCTCATATTAATAAAGTCTTTCAATAAAAATTTTAATCGTTCATCGCTTTCATTATATGTCCAATCAAGTTCAGTATCATTTTCTCTTATTGATTTAAATTTTTCATCTAGGTCAATATCTGGATAACCAAAAACAATGACAATGCTATTTTTAAGATTTTTAATTTTATCAATATTAAACACACTTGAATCAATAATGTAACGAAATGATGATACATATTTATTCGCATATTGAACAATATTTTTTATCAATCTTCTATAAAAATCATTATCAATGACTCTTGATGATATACAAATTTCATCAGTCTCATATTCTTTAAATTCAAAAGAATTCATATATGCCATGTAATATATTTCTTCACTAATTACGTTACAATTTGGAAACTCATCATATACCATTTTAGCAAATGTGCTTTTTCCTGACCTAGGAGCACCTAACAATACTATATTTTTCAACTCACACCTCCTTGGTGTTATACTCTAGCAAACTTAAACGTAGTATCCTGTCGAAATAAGGACAATTTAAACGTTTTTAAATCAGAAAAAATCATAACATAATTGTCATGATTTAATTTATTATTTAAAATATATATTATATTTTATTTCATCACCCAAATTGGTTGAATCTCCATGTCCTGGATAAAGTTTTGTATTTAGAGGATAATTTTTAATTTTTTTTATACTTTCATACATTTCATCTTCACTACCTGTTTCTAAATCCCATCTTCCAATATCGTTTTTGAAAATAAAATCTCCACAAAACATGATATCATCTTCATAAAAATAATATGTAATAGAATCGCTTTTATGTCCTGGAGTATGTATCATTTTAAATTTAAAGTCATCAATAGATATAACTTCTTCATCATTTTTGTAATCATTAAAATCTATTTTTTCAATACTATATTCTTTTAATGTTTGTGATAGTGCGCCAATATGGTCAAAATGATTGTGAGTTATTAGCACTTTAAGTGGTGTTAAACATAGAGAAGATATACTATTTTTAATACTCTCAAAATCATCACCTGGGTCTATAATTATACATTTATCACTTTTAATTACTAAATAGCAATTTGTTTCTAAATATCCAACCTTAATTGTTTCTATTTTCATTTTGATTCTTTAATAATTTTTCAAAATTACCTTTCATTGTATATATATCTTTACAGCTCATGAATAGTAAAACAGAATTTTTATGTTTTAGTAATTTGTCTATGGAATTATCATCAATATATTCCCCATTTTTTAGTAAATCTATAATTAAATTTGAAGTAACACCAGGAAATTCTTCAGGTAATTCTCTATCACAAGTTATATCAGTAACATAAGCTTTATCGGCCATATCTAATGCTTTAGCAAATTCTTCATATAGTTCTTTGGTTCTAGAATATGTATTAGGTTTAAACACAGCAATAATTTCTTTATCTGGATATTTTTGTCTTGCAGAACTTATGGTTGCAGCTACTTCAGTTGGATGGTGTGCATAATCATCAACTGTAACTACATCTCCTATAAAGTTTTCTGCAAATCTTCTTTTAGCGCCTTTAAAAGTGTGTATTTCATTATTGACTGTATCTTTATCTAACCCTTCAATATAACACATTGCAATAACAGCTAATGAATTTAATACCATATGTTTACCAAGTAAAGGTAATTCAAAATGATTATAGTATTCACCCTTTATGTAAACATCGAAATTAGAACCTGTGGTAGATAATTCAAGATTTTTACATACTATATCATTATCATCATTAAATCCATAAAATAATTTATCTTTTAAATCAAGGCTTCTTACTATATCACTATCTCCCCATGCTATAACTGTCTTTTTTGTTTGATTAGCAAACTCTTGGAAAGCACTTTTATAATCATCTAAATCCTTGTAATAGTCTGGATGGTCTAATTCTATGTTAGTTATAATTGTATATGTTGGGTGATAATTTAAAAAATGTCTATAATACTCACATGCTTCGATAAAGAACAAATCACTATTTTTATCTGCCACACCTGTTCCATCACCTATTATATAACTGCAACCAACAGTTTCAGAAAAAATATGCGCTAAAAGTGCAGTCGTAGTAGTTTTACCATGACATCCAGAAATTGCTACTGTTCTATATTTATCAGTCAACTCACCAAGGAATTCATAATATTGATATATTTTTAATCCTAATTTTTTAGCATTAATAATTTCATTATGATTATCTCTTACTGCTGATGTTCTAATTACAATTGTATCAGAAGAAAGTTCTGGAGTTTCATAATATATTTTTATATTCCTTTTTTCTAATTCAACTTCAGTATATGCATGATTTTTATTATCATCGTATCCTATAACTTCATTACCTAAATCATATAAAACTTGCGCTAAACTACTCATACCAGAGCCTTTAATTCCTATAAAGTAATATTTACTCATGAAAACATCTCCTTATATTCATTAATATTATAGCATATTAAATTTTTTTTGTGTTATAAGTCTATTAAATAAACAAAAAAACTTGATAAGACAAGTTTTAAAACATAATACATTTAACTAAAATAATAAGTGCGAATATTACTCGATAGTATGCAAATATAGCAAAATCATTTTTCTTTATATAATTTAATAAAAATTTTATACTTAATATTCCAAATATAGCAGCAGTGACAATTCCAACTACTAATTGAATATTAAATTCTTGTATTAAATTATCAAATTTTAATATTGTTGCTCCAAATATAATAGGTGTTGATAACATAAATGTAAATTTTGCACATGCATCTCTTGATACTCCTAATAAACGACCAACTAATATTGTCGTACCTGACCTTGAAAATCCTGGAAAAATTGCTAAAGCTTGACTAAGTCCTATTAAAAATGTTTGTTTTAATGTTAAATCTTTATATTCCGTTGGGTTTTTATAGTGTTTTTGTGCCCATTTATCACCAAAATAAATTAACACACCTACTACTGCTAATGCAATTGCAATAACTGGAATTAAGTTTCTAAAAATCTCTTCCACATAATCTTCTAATAATTTACCAATTAGTGCACCAGGAATAGTCGCAATTACCAAATACCAAAACATTTTATTTTCAAAAGAGTTTTTCTTATGAACAACTTTATTAAAAGCACCTTGTACTAACTTTAGCCAATCCCTCCAAAATACTGTTAATACAGCAATAAGTGTTCCAAAATGTAATGCAACATCAAATGCTAAGGAGTGAGTGGGAAAATTAAATAAATAAGGTACTAATATTAAATGTGCTGAACTAGAAATTGGAAGAAATTCACCAATTCCCTGAACAATACCTAAAAGTATACTTTGTAATATTTCTATCATATAACTTACTCCAATCTATTTTTATTATCCACTAAAATTATATAGCAGATTTTATTACAATATGATAATAATAAACAATAACAATTATAACATTATTTTCTATTTAAAGCAAAAAAAGATTGTATCAATATATAGCTTAAAATTCTTATATTTTTACATTATTATATATAACTGTATATTTTTTTATCCTACAAATTTTCCCACCAAATTATACTTGAATTAAGTTTAGTAGTAGCTTCTTCTTCATTTTCTATATTTTTATTTACAGAAGTTTTCGTATAATCTCTATTCTCATATAAATTATTCTCTAAAAATTTTTATCAATTCCATTTCTTAAACAACTCATTTTAACTTCTACTTTTAAATCTCAATTTTTTCTAAATCGAAAGTTACTTTAACTTTATTGCCAAATATTTCTTTGGATACTTTATATGCTTCTTGTTGATTTTCAGTATGAATTATTCTAATCTCTTTAGGTTTTAAATAATCATTTAACATTCTGATAGCTTCAATTGAAGCATGGCCAGATGTATGTAAATTAATTATTCTGTCTTTGGTTATACCATATTCTTCTATTTTATGAAAAAATTTTTTCATACTTTCTTTTTCTTTGTAACCTTCCCACATAGAATAAATTAAACAAGGATTAGTTATATAATCTTTATTAAATAATTTTTCTATATCTTCTACCATAGAAGTTTTAATCATCATAGCATATTTTTTATAACGATAGGCCCCTTGTTTTTTGAACCTTAAAAATGGATATATATACTTTATTTTAAAATTAATTGATTTAGTATTATATTTACAAGGAATCCAAGTATAAACTGACTTATCACCTGGAATAGGAACAGTTGAATCGTCTAAAGATTTAGTAATATTAGCTGTAAATATATCTTCAATAAAGTTCTTATTTGTATGTTTGCTTGCCTCATAAAAATCCTTTATTCTATCTATATTGGTTGATGATTGCAAAATGAATACTTGATCATACTTTTCAAATATTTCTACTGCTTTATTTTTAATAGTTTCTTCACTATCATATTCTTTTTCTTTTCTCGTTAGAGTAGTACCTTCTATAATAAGCATATCAACATTACCTATTTCTCTTAAAGATTCTATGAACCTATCTCCATTTAAACCATGATTTCTATAATCACCTGTATGTAAAATTCTTTTTCCATCACATTCAATTAAAAGCATTGATGAGTTATATGCTGAATGGTCGACAAAATAAGGTGTTACTTTTATGTCGTCTACTTTAATTTCCTCATTAAAATTCATATTTTTAGTATTAAATCTTATTTTTTTATGAGTAAATGTATTTGTGAGTTTGTAAATCTTTTTGGAAATAGGTTCTACATAAACATCAATTGTGTCTAATATATAATTGATTAATCCAATATGGTCTCCGTGAGAATGTGTTATAAAAACAGCTTTGTACTTAGAGCTTCCTTTAGTTAAACCATATATACTAGGTATTTCCTTTTTATCATCATCTAAATCTTCACCAAAATCAATAATAATCTTAGTTCCCTTATTACTTGTAATTTCAGTAATACATCCTCCTATTTGATTAGTTCCTTTTAATATTCTAACGTCCATAATAACACAATTCCTTCCATATAATTTAACTTTTTAAAAGTATTGTTACTTTTACTATATAATACATTTGTCTATTTTACAATCATTAAATTCTTTTTCATAATGAATCATATACCAGATAATTTTCAAATAATTACTTGTATAACTAATAAGATGAGCTTTAGGCAATAAAAATGGACAAGATTCAAATATATCAAAGTAATATGATTTAATATCATATTTTTTCAAATTATCCATATTATTTTTTCCTAAAGATTTAGAGATTTCTAAAGCTTCTTTACTATCTATATTTAAAGTTAATAGATAATTATAAAAATCTTCTCTAGTTATAATTATATCTTTAAGAGTTATTTTTTTACTTTCTATTAATTTTAAATATTTATTTAATAAAGTAGGTGCATGATATAAACCAAATATTTTAACATAATCATAAAAAGTTTTAGGTTCTAATTTTTGTATAATTACATTTGATGTAGTATTTAAATATTCATAAACATCTTTATAATCTGTAAAAAGCAAAGATGGTGTAATATTGGTTGAATCTTTTAATTTCTTTAGAATAGATGGAATATCATGATATAAAAAATCTATTTTTAAAATATTTTTATTTAAGTCATGATAATCAAAATAAGTAGCTTTTAAATTTTCATTTAAATATTTAATTGGAGTGAAATCTTCTATTTCAAAATTTTTAGGAATTATCATAATACTACCTGGATGTATTCCCCATTTATTATATTTAGAATTATAAACTCCTGCTTTAATTAGAGAAGCATCAGGGAACATATCTTTTAAATTTTTTTCAAGTTCTTCTTTTATTTCTATAGGAAAATTAATATTGATTACAGGCATTTTTGATATATCATAGTCTAAATAAGTTTCAATAGGAATATTATATCCATTTTTTAATAATTTTTTACCACATTTACAAATTTTATCTGGCATATCTCTAAAAGTTTCATATTTATCTTCAAAATAAAATTTAGAACAATGCTTACAGTAATAATGAGGTTTCAATGGATTAATATTTGTAATACCAAGTAAATAAGCAATTAAAGAAGAACCTACTTTACCACGTTCCATTATAGGATAATTAACTTGAGTTAAAGAAACCAATTTCTTATAAATTAAAAATATAACTTCATAATTAGAACCAATTATTCCCTTATCTTTTCTAAAACTACGCCCATATAATTCTAAATTAATTCTATCACTTACTTCACTAGGTAATTTGTCACCATAAATAGCTTTTGCTCTGCAATAAACATTTTCTATCAAATCTTTCTTACTATCATTTATTTCAGGTAAATACAATTTATCATCAAATATTTCAATATTACTAATTAAACTATTTAATAAATTAGTGTTTTTAACTACAATTTCATATGAAGTATCAGAATCCAAGAATGAAAAATCTTCTAGCATTTCTTTAGTTGTTTTTAAATAAGTAGCATCTAAATCTCTTTCTTTATAATTACTTTTATTCTCTTTTTTTAAATAACAAACTTCACCTGTTCCAATTACTATTTTCCTTGAATTTTTAGCAATATCAATTAACTCTTTTATTCTATTGTGGTATATCTTATCACACGGCCTTACAAATAAGTAATCATACCACATCATATCTCGTTTAATATCATCATTACTTAAATTATCATAAATATCTAACATTTTATTCAAATCAAGGCCATATAATAATCCATCACCTAACTTAACTAATTCATCTCTTTTAATTCCCATATATTTATTTTTAGAAATTAAACTTATTATTTTATAAAGATTTTTTAGTCCAACTTTATTTTTAACAATTACATTTATAGTAATCAAACTTTCATTTACAATTACTTTTATTTTAACTCCATAAATCACTTTGAAATTAGATATATTATTATCCTTAATATACCTATAAACTTTAGGAAATGCTTCTATATCCATAAAATCTGTTATAGCAATTCCTTTTTGTCCTAAACTAATTGCATATTCAATAAGTTTAATTGGTTCAATCATAATTCCTTTACTAATATTCGTTAAAGCATTAAATTCAATTCTTTCCACCTTCTGATACCTCCACTTTTGAAATTTTAACTTTCTTATCTATTTCTAATTCAGTTGCATATCCAAATAAATCTGCTTTTATATATAAATTATCTTCTCCTATTCTCTTAATAGTTCCTGTTATATTTTTAAATGTGCCATTTAAAAGTATTATACTATCACCTATTTTAAGTTCAGCCCATGGTGTTTCTTGATATTCGTAAAAATTATCATGTATCTTTTTATTCTCATATAGAGGATAAAGTTTGATAGAATCCTGTTTAACTTCTTTAATGTTCAAACCATCATAATACTTAGAAATACAATAAAGCTCATATTCTGTTAGAGTATATTCTAATAATATTTCCATAAATTTTTTTACATACTTATTATCTTTATACTTCCTTAAAACCTTTAACTCATCTATTATATTATTTTCATTTAGAACTTCTTTTTCGATTTTTTTAGGAAGATGCGTTGGCATATATAACTTAGGAAGTGGTTCTTTTACTTCTTCAACATCAAAACCATAGAAATATTTAGCAACACAATATTCGTAGTATTTATAATATTCACTATCACTAGCTTTGGCTTTATTTAAAAATACATCAATATATTTTTGTACACCAGGATTTTTTTTATATAGTCTTAAAAGTTTTAATTGGCTAATTATATCATTTTCTCTTTCAATTAATTTATTTACATATCTATACATTCTATCTTCCTCATATCTAATTTAACTTTAAAACTAAAATCATCAATAGTATTCCAAACTTCACATTTTATTTCACAATAGTCACTTTTTTTAGAAAATTCAAGTACATTAGTACTAACAAGTGAAAAATCACCATCACTATTTAATAAAATTATTATATGTCTTTTATTAGTTGTAAGTTTTTCAAGTCTAAATAAAACATCTATTTCACTTAAGGTAGTGTTTTCTAAAAAAGTTTTATAATTGTTAATTATTATATAATTATAATTTTCTAAATAATTAAGTATATCTAAAGAATCTTTGCAATCGCTAAAATTACAAACTTTAATCTTTTCTTTTAGTAAATAATTCAAAAACTTTAGTGCTAAAAATATTTCATTTTCCTTATATATATCAATGATACTAATTCTTTCATCTTCTAAAATCGTTTTTAAAATTTCCAATTTATTCATAAATATCTCCTCTTAGAAATTTTCAAAGAACCAGAAACTTAAATTTCTAAAATGATTATAACATAGGTAATTTTACACTATAATAAAACGACACCTTTTCAAATCAAGATATCGTCTATTTTCATGTGTTTTATTAACTTTTGGTATTTGTAATATACCACTCATTTTTTAGAAAATCATACCCAATATTTTTGTAAATTAGATTATAATTTTTTAAATATCTTTCAGCCTGTCTTATTGAAATACCAAAGTGTTTTGCAACACTTATAGAAGTTATTCTTTTCTTTCCTATTATATATTCCTTTAATTTTTCCATATTTTTATTATTAATCTTTATATCTACATTCATTATATAGTCATAATGGGTACTTAACAATTGACCATCAATACCGTTATTAGCAAAAGAAAATCTATCTACAAAGTAAATATTACTATATTTTAAATGCTTTTTCACTAACTTATTTTTATCTTTAGTTACTATCCAAACATAGATAAAATTATTAAATAAATGGCGATATTTAATATCAATGTTTATTATATTATCTTCTAAATACTTTTCATCTATAATTAATAAAAAGCCTTGCTTTCTTCTTATTTCATCAATCGATTTAATCATCTTTATGTAAGGAAAACGAATAATACTTTCATAAGAATTATTATCGGAAAATTCATTTTCTGTTTTACTATATGGAATTTCATCTAATTTTAAATCACAGCATATATAAACATTTCTAGGTATTTTATTAAGATTAATATTATTTGGAATACTTTCTATTTTAATAATTTTAGTATTCATGTTATTCAATTTATTTTCTAATTCTTTTTGATAATTCAAAGATTTTTCATAATCTACTTCATTATAAAGAGCTTTTATTTTTAAAACATCTTTGTTTATATGAATATAAATTATTAAATCACAATCCAAAATTATATTACTAAACATTGGTATATTTTTTTTAACTTTAATTTTTTCTTTTATTTTATTTATTTCTTCTTTATTCAAACAGTAAAAATTAGCATCTAATCCATATTCACTTTTGAAAGTTTTATAAAAAACATTATCATATACTTCTCCTAATTTATAGCCTATTCTATTTATGTCAGAACCAATTGTTCCAAGTATTAATACTCTTTTCCCTTGATTATTTTTAATTATATTTTTTATAATCTTAATTTCTTGATTCATTATATCACCGTTTAACCATTTCTAATTAATATTTCATTATGATACATTTTTTGATAAAAAAATGGTTTACCTTATTTTTAAAGGAAAAACCAATATTTACAGTGGCAGGGATATCAAGGTTCAAACTCGAAATAACAGTTTTGGAAGTTCTTTTGATATTTTTCACTTGTTTTGCATACCTCAGCAAAGTAACCCTTTAATGTACCTTTTGAGCGTAATGTTATAAAATTCATTTATCATTATTTAAAATAACTATATTAATTATACTCTTATTTTATATATATATCAATAAAATAAGAACCAAATCAAGTATCCTTATTCTCATAATCTCCTATCGGTCTTATATATGATAAATTGGAATTTATATATTCAATTAAATTTATAAATATATGTTTTATTTCATAATCAACATCATTTTTTAAAAACATGATAATATTACTCAGATAACTATATTTTTTGAGAATATATTATTTATAGGCAGAAAGTAATAACTTTTTATTTTCTTCATTAACTGATTGTCCTATTATAAAATCAATTGCATTTATTATTTGTTGATATTAACTAAAGAATAACCTTTTTTTTAACTTTTTTAGTAAAAACAAAAATACTACACTATAAGTGTAGTACGAAAAATATTTATCATATTTTATCAATAGAAAATACTTCTTTTGATTTTGCAACAAATACATCAATTTTAAATTTTTTAATTAATTCATTTACATATTTATCGTTTCTATCTTCATATGGTCTAGTTCCGTAAAAAATTAAAATAGCTGGTTTTACTTTAGTAGAACTATTCAAATTGAAATCTTCTTTTAATTTCTCTTCATTAATTTGTTTTTTATATGTGATTATTTCTAGAACACATCTTAATAAAGTCTCAGAACTAGCATCATTTTTTAATTCAATTAAATATAATGTCTTTGCTTTATCATCATATGAAATCAAATCAACTTTTCCTGCATGAGTAGTTTGTTTATCCTTTATAGGAATTTGATAATCTAACACTTCTCCAATACTTGAATACTTATTAGAAAACATTTTCATAGCAATAATTTCTTCTCTTCTATTACTTTCATTATTATAAGTACCATTATGAGTTCCAACATTATATCCTAAAGTTCTATTAATTATTTCGATAGAGTCAAAATTATATTTTTCAGGATAATCTAATATTTCTTTTGAAATAACCTCAGTATATTTTTCTTCTGTATCTTTAGTAGTTCCTAGATTGTTGATAATTTTATTATTATATAGTTTATTTATTTGCGTTATATTTTCTAGCTTTTCTATTATTTCTTGTTTAGTGTATTTTTTCATATTCTCCTCCTTAATTTATTATAATACTATTTTTCATTTTCTAAAAGATTTTTATAATTTTTCTTTATGACATCTGAAATTGGATTAACAAAAGTTGAAGTTGAAAAGGTGTTTAATAAAACATTTGAAATGTTTAAAAAATAATTATCTAAAGGTAATAATGTTTCAGTAGCTGGTTTTGGAACTTTCAAAGTTTCTCATAAATCTGCTAGGGAATGTCGTAATCCTCAAATTGGAGGAATCATAAAAATTGCTGCAAGTAATAGCGTAAGTTTTAAAGATGGATCAGCATTAAAAGATGCTGTAAACAAATAATTATTTTTAAACAGTACATATTGGTTCGTCTTTTTGGTTAATTTAAATAAAAAATGAAAAAAAATTAGATATTTGTGCAAAAAAAGTGCAAAAAAGTGTACTATTTTAAATTTGTATGTTATGATATTTTTACATCTTATAAAGAGTGATGGAGGGACTAGCCCTATGAAGTCACACCAACCTATTCAGTTAGGTGGTAATGCTAGATCTATAAGATAACTTAATACTCAAGGTTATCTTGGGTATTTTTTTATGAGATGCTAGAGAGGAGGTAAAAATGATCTTTGATAGTTTATCAGATTTGCAAAAATTAGTTTATAAGGAAAGAAAAAAGGTTATAAAAAAATTTCAAAAAAAATATAAAACTAGAGAAGCAAAAGAAGAAGCATTAAAAAAAATGTCGAATTCTGACATTGAATTTTTAAATTATTGTTCAGATACAATTTATGCAAAAATTTTTTATTCTAAATTTAGAAAAAGAAATTGATAATCCTTTTGTTTTTGGAATAAATTGTTTCCCCAAAACTGCAATAGAGAAAATGATTATTACAAAAGAACAATTTGGTAAAACTGATAGTATTCAGGGATTTCACAGATTTCAACTTTTTCCAGAAGGAAAAGTTACACCAGAACGTGATGCTATTTTAAAAAGAAGTAAAAAAACTGATATTTCTATCAATTCTATATGTATTTAAAGGCTTAAAGCCTTATATTCCTTGGCAGGGGTATCAAGACTCGAACTCGAAAGAGCAGTTTTGGAGACTGCCATGTTACCAATTACATCATACCCCTATAATTAATTTGGATTTGATATACCAATTATATCATAATATTTATTTTTAAACAATAATTTCATAGTTTTTTAAATATTTCATATATTTTATTAGTGGGGTGTTACTAGTGAGATTTATAAATTATACTGATCAAGAGGTAGATTTATTAGCACGTTTAATGAGAGCAGAAGCGATTGGTGAAGGTGAACTCGGTATGTTGATGGTTGGTAATGTAATTGTTAATAGAGCTTTAGCAAATTGTTTAGATTTTCAAAATATTAGAAGCATAACAGATGTAGTATATCAAAACCCTGGAGGATTATAACAGTTAGTACTACTATTGCATTTTATATAAACCGGTTATACAAATTAAATTTTGTCAAATAAAAAAAGCTAGTAACCAAATTATTGATTACTTGTTTATTTTTCTTTTTTAGTATATTTATCTATTAACAATCTTTGTTTCCTATCATCGATCTTATCCTGTTCAACAGGAAATAGTGTTTTAACTTTTAATTCTTCTCCAAGATCTACTCTTATCCTAATTGATATATTTTTTCCTAATTCTCTATAATATTCAATAGTGTTTTTTTCACTATTAAAATATACCAAATCAGGTTCATCTAATATATAATCTAAATTACTCATTACATAATAAAAGTGTTCTTTATTGTCAAAATCATTCAAATGTCTTTTTTCGCAATGTCTCTTATCATTAGGATAAAGTACAATTTTTTTGTTTAAAAATTCAGGTGGTACATTATATGATTCAATAACTTTTTTATTAACTCTTCCCAATATTTGTTTCATCAAATCACATCCAATAATAAACTCGTGCCATTAATGACACGAGTTGACTTCGAGTAATGAGCTGGTCGCCACCCCAGATCTCATCGAATTATTACATAATTCTACACTTAAGATATTAATTAATAATATCCGCGATAGTCAGCTTTCTACCTCTCAATTACTCTACAATAATTAAATCATGATGATTTAAATTATATTGTCTTATTATGTCAAATCTCTTTGACAACTTCATTTTAATACGAAAAAATGTTAAAAATCAATAGTTTTTATTCAATTTTACTACTTTTTATATTTTTTTGACACTTTTTCTTTGAAGTGATTATTATTATACTATTTTTTTAAATTTTGTCAAATAAAAAAAGCTAGTAACCAAATTAATGATTACTAGTTTGCTTTTCTTTTTCTATATAGACCAATATAAGCAATTTGGTAGTCTCCCAGTCCTACATGTATACTTTCGGATAAACCTACTCAAACTCTAACGAGTGTTAGTGCAAGAAGAAAATTTACACCCTACAAATTGCTCTAACAATAATTAAACCATCATGATTTAAATAATATTGTCTTATTATGTCAAATCTCTTTGACAACTTCATTTTAATACGAAAAAATGTTAAAAATCAATAGTTTTTATTCAATTTTACTACTTTTTATATTTTTTTGACACTTTTTCTTTGAAGTGATTATTATTATACTATTTTTTTAAATTTTGTCAAATAAAAAAATAAGTCATCAACAATAGTTACTTATTTTCAACATTTTTTGGAAAATTTACTAAAATTTTATCCTTATGTTTACCATCACGTACTTCTTTTGAAAACTTCATCGGTATTATTTTATCATCAGAATCATTACTAGGTTGCACATGAGGTCTAACTTTAGTAAAAAAAACTTTTGGCAATTTTCTTGTATATTCCATATAAATAACACAACCTTCTATATCTATATATTCAATTATATACATATTTTGTCACAATCTTTAATTAAATTAATTTTAATATGAAAAAACGTAAAAAATCAACTATTTTTTTAAATTTTGTCAAATAAAAAAAGCTAGTAACCAAATTAATGATTACTAGCTATAATTAGTTAAATAAACTGTATGCTGTATTAAAACCTAATATACCATCTACTTTCAAATTATGGTCTGTTTGATATTGTTTAACTGCTGATTGCATGCCAGGTCCATAACTTCCATCAAA